>NZ_JACJPC010000071.1:0-18077 GCF_014695875.1 Leptolyngbya sp. FACHB-541
TACGCTTGATGGGTTGCGTCAGCAGTTGCGAGAACGTCTGGCAGCACTCACTCCTGAAGTGATTGCATCGATTACCGCTCGTCCCTCTATCTTGGAAGCTTTATCTGTCGCCGAAATTTAGAGAATTGGTATTACGGGCAGCCTTTAAGCGGTTGGCGATTGAGGGAGCCAGTACTCACAGTTTCCGACGAACAGCGATTACCTGGATGCACAATGAGCGAGTGCCGATTAAGCATATTCAATCCATTTCTGGACACAAGAGCCTTTCGGCATTGCAGCGGTATATCGATGTGACGGAGAAGGATAAGGAGATGGCGATCGCAACATTGAGTTTCCGGCTATAAGTCTTCAGTGTTCCACCCCATAATCATTTCCTTCTTAGGAGAGGCAGTATCCCATGCCTTAGGAAACGTGATCATCGTCTGAAAATCAGTCATCGTAATTGAAATGGGGTGTAATCAGGATGCTTGTAATTTAGTGCCACAGAAGCTGAAAACTCTTAATTCTACGTACCTCCTCAACCAGATTTACAGATGAGACAGGAAATTCCAGAAAGTTTATCAGGTAAAGGTTTCAAGAATTGGTGGCACTAAAACGCACTTATCCTGATTACACCCCACGGATATCACCTTGACTATTTAATGAATCAGCTTGAGCAGGTTTATCCACAAATTATGACGAAAATCAGGTTTGAGCTTTCGACCAAGCCCTCGAAACAAGAAAAGGCAGAACAGGGAAAATCTGGATTTGTTCCGGTAATTGCCAGGTGGGTGATTGAGCGTTCCAATACCTGGATGGAGCGTTGTAAAATCTTGGTCAAGAACTTTGAGCGGACGCTTGCCATTGCCACAACCAAACTCAACCTTTGCTTCATTCGGCTAATGATTAAGCGGCTTGCAGCCTCTCCTTAAGATCTCAAATACGTGATGTATTCTTTACCATTCCAAGAGTGATGAAATACCAATACTTTGACAGAGGTTAGTGTTCCTGGTGGTAAAATTTGCTCTACAACTTCCAGTGCTTCTTCAGAAGTCATCATTGAACCTCCTAAATCAGCCCTTGACGTAAAGCAACTACAGCAGCCTGTACACGATGGTCAACTCCAAGTTTGTTGAAGACACCACGTACATGAGTTTTTATAGTGTTGTGGCTCAGATATAGATGGGCTGCAATTTCAGAATTACTTTGACCTTCCGCCATGAGTTTCAAAACTTCCAATTCACGAACTGAGAGGTTGTGAGTAGGCGTTAAAGACATTGAGGAGGAATATTTTATTCTTTCTTCCGCCATGAGTTTCAAAACTTCCAATTCACGAACTGAGAGGTTGTGAGTAGGCGTCAAAGACATTGAGGAGGAATGTTTTATTCTTTTCATGAAAACCTCTAATATTGTGCTAGAACTGCTAACCATTGATATACAAATCAATCACGATTTTGCTGATGGCTATACCTCACGCAACTGCTTTGTGGGTAGAGATTGCAAATCCAAAGTGAGATAACAAAGATACCCACTGGACTCTAACGTAATTGAATCCACTTACACAGGTTCCATGTAAAAGCGTGTCCGCTCAATTTGATCCGCTTGTATACCAAGAATACTCTGTTCATAGGTAGCATCCTCAGGCAGAAAAAGCTGTCCTGTGAGCAGTACGGAGTTAAACGATCGCAAGTAAGTAAACAAAATCAATTACGTTGTCTTTACCAAATTCTTTCAGCACTTTCTCAAGGTTTTGATGACGAAAGCCCTTAATTCGACAATCTTCCCGTCACGAAAGCGCCAGATGTCACAGTACGAGTAATCAGTCGCCTTCCCGTCTTCGTCTTTCAGGGTGATGTCGCCGATCGCCGTGACGAAATCACCCTCAGCGATGAAGTGAGCGACCCTAAACTTGGGTGGCTCTACATATGTCGTTGCCATCCATTGGCGAACGGCTTCTTTTCCGTTCAGGGTCTTATCGCCTACAAATATCCATTCCATGTCGTCGGCGCAGAACGACAAGAATCCTTCATAGTTGCCTTGGGCGATCGCCGCGTTTGCCGCTTCTCAAATTGCTTTATTGTTCTCTGACATCTGAATCTCTCCTCTGTTCAAAGCAAAAAAGTGGTGTGAGTTATTATGCTGTTGCCCCTCGCTGATTTACTTCTAAGGACTGGTAAACGGCCTACATTGAATCGCCTTCACATTTTGCAGATAGTTCAACTGTGGCTCGAAGTCAGTCGGACAGAAGACATAAACATTGTCCTGTGACCGGCTGATGACTAAACGGTAGCTGGGTGGAATCTCTTCAGCACTTTCGATCACTTCGATTCTGGGAATCACTTGTGAACTGACTTGAGCCAGGGATGGAAAATTGAACAGTAAGAGTACGCCGAACAGAATTGCGATTGCGATTGTAGTTGTGATTTTGGTTGAAAGAATCTTTCGGTTCATGAGAAATCTCCTGTGGCTTATGGTTGTGTAATGTTCTATTGTTTCCAGGGAAGCGGCGATCGGTAGGGGTTTTCGTGCATATCCAGGACTTCCCAAGTTGTAGGATTGACTTGCTCTGTGACTGGAATTTCGTACCGTTGCTGTAAATCTCGTATTGCAGAAGCTGTAATCTCACCAAAGATGCCATTGACGATCGCACCATTTGGATTGCCTAACCTCAGGCCTGCAGCTCCTAAAAAGCCATTGTCAAGAAGAATACGCTGCAACAGTTCTACGTCTCTGCCGCGATCTCCCTGGCGCAAAGTGGGTAAGGTTAAATCAGTGTAGGCAGTGGCGATCAGAACGGGTGATGTTTGCTGTGAAGAAATGCTGTGTACGATCGCTGGATGAGTGAATGAACCTCCGAGCAAGCCTGTCGCGATCGTTAGTAATCTGAAAATGGTTTGAAGTTTCATGATCGTCCTCCTGATGGATCAGTTCTAGTTAGCATCAATTTCGTGTCGCAGTTATGACTCCATCTGCTTGCTCCGATCGGTGTAGAGCAGCGCTGTCGCTGATGCAAAACTCACGGAACAATTGCAGTAACGCGGATTTCAATCCGCATCGTTGGCAGTGCAAGAGCTGCGACACCTAGCTCTGTCCAGATTGGGGCGTGGTTGGGCATGTAATGACGAAATAGTTTGACCATCACCTCGTTAACCTCAGGGGGAAACCCGCCAACATGGTAAGAATTGACATGGACAACATGCTCCCAACCCGCCCCGGCAGTCTCCAGGGTTCGCTCTATGTTCCGAAACGCCTGGGCGATCTCATCCGCAAGCGATTCTGGAATTTGCAGATTGTCATCCCAGCCGCCTTGACCTGATATCTCCACGCGATCGCCAATTTTTACCGCTTGCGAGTAATGCAAGTTATTCAGCATGTATTCCCCATAACCGGGGGTAACAAAAAACTTGGGCTTATTCATGGTGTTCCTCATGTAATACGTTTGACTCTATCTCGCGTTGCTGAAACGAGTTTGTTTCGGCATCATCTGATTTAGACCCTAATGTTCAGAATTCACTTGCTGTGTAATCACAATGATTTCTGCAAACAGTAAGGCAACTATTAGCCGCGAAAACGCTTGTAAAATGGCTTCTATTGCCCAGTTCTGACTCTGAACTTCCCAGAGCATCCAAACAATATTGAATCCAATCACCAACCAGGGTAGAATGACCACTGAATTCTGCCTGCGATAGAAGCGAATCGCTGTCTCACGCCAAACTGGAAAGGTACTGAGAATACAAGCGATGTAAGACGCTCCTGCACTAATGAACAAGCTTGTTTGAAGACCCGAAGGCAGGTTTGGGTATCCAAGCGCGATCGCTGTCAGACAAACTGCCAGCGCGAGATACAGGAAAGTAAACAAGGTAAATCGTTTCATTCTTTGCAAATAAAGCTCAGCGATAATCTATTCCTGTGTGGCTGACATAACTCAGCCGATGAGCAACAATTAGTCCACATGCAGCACAGCCTTGCCTGAAAATCTGCGCCCGATCAAATCAGCCGCTGTTACGCCTGCTTCACGCCATGAAACTGCTCGATCGATGTGCGTTTTGAGCCGCCCCTGCCCAACTAACCTCAGTAGACGAGCCAGCCCAGAACTAGCACTTTCCATCTCTACTTCGGTGTACAGCGTGAACCCGTAAAGCGTGCGCTGTCCTCCATTCTCGAAATAGAAGTCTGGTAGGGACAGCTTCATCTCATTGCCGCTGCTACTGCCATAACAAACGCAGGTGCCTCCTTTAGCCAAAAATGCAGTTAGCGTCCCGACTAATTCACCTCCTACTCCATCAACGATCAGTCGATAAGGCGCGAACTGCTTGGCTTCTTGCCCGGTTTCGGTTAGCACCACTTCATCTGCGCCGTAATCTCGCACAAATGCTTCTTGCGCTGGCTGACGAATTTGGGCAACGACGCTAGCTCCCATAATCTGAGCAAGCTGCATGGCGAAGAGTCCCACTCCCCCTGTTGCCCCTGTGATCAACACTCGACTTCCTGGTAAACGAGATCCCTTTTCCACTGCATACAGTGCCGTTAACCCCGCGACGGGCAGTGTGGCGGCATCGGTATCTGATACGCCCTGAGGAATGACAGCCAGAAAGCGAGTCGGAATTGCTACATATTCTGCCCAGCCCTCCGAGCGGATGGAGAGGGCAACAATTTTTGTCCCTGTGGGTGGGCCACTACCGTCCTGTGCTGTTTGTTCAACAACGCCAACGACATCCCAGCCAATCGGAGTGCCCAGTAGATCATTTTGCGATCGCTTAAGTTCGCCCCGATTCATCGAAAATGCCTTGACGCGAATCAAGCACTCGTTAGCCTTCGGAGTAGGAACTTCAGTGTCTTGAAAGGTGAGGTTGCCAACGGCATCTGGTGAACTTACGAGTCTACGCATAGTCATATCCTTGTGTGTAGAGGGCTATAGTTTTATGAGTTCAACGTCTTTTCGATACGACGATCGGGAATGAGCCACAGGACTGCAACCAGAACGTATAATGCACATGCAAGCCAAGAGATTGCAAAAGCAAGTGGAATTGAAACTGCATAAGTCAATACTGATAACTTGCCTTTAAAATTCCGACCAAGAGCGTTTGCAAGTGTGGAATCTTGACCGTGGTGAAAAACAAGTGTGCGGGTCAGAGTGAAGTAGGCGATCGCAGCCAACAATAGAACCACACCATAAAGCGCCACAGGCAACGCAGCAAAGTGATTTTCACCCATCCATGCGGTGACAAAGGGAAATAATGATAACCAGAACAACAAATGTAGGTTTGCCCACAAAGTTGAACCATTCACTTGTCGGACTGCCTGAAACAGGTGATGGTGATTGTTCCAGTAGATACCAACATGCACGAAACTCAACACATAGCTTAAAAAGGTTGGAATCAACGGACGTAGTGCAGCTAAATCTGACTCATGAGGTATTTTTAACTCCAGTACCATAATGGTGATAATAATAGCGATTACCCCATCACTGAATGCTTCTAACCTACCTTTAACCATTTTTAGATATGCTCCTTGTTTGCTTACCACGTTGTATAACTGCCGTTTGCAAAAATGGTTGTCCGGTTATCCACTATCCATTCAGTATCTCTAAGTGGCAGCAGATCGCCTCAAACTTTGTATCAAGGTCGTGAACTGGTAAACGGCTTACATTGAATCGGCTTCACTACGAAGTGTAATGAGTGAAACTGCTTGATTGCTTTCAGATTCTTATTTCATTCGCAATTGTTGCCGAATTCTTTGCTTACTCCCGCGATTGAAGCGAAGCCTGCTTGATATCTGTAACGAGATGGGTTACTTGACGTTGAGCCTCTTCACTCAGCGAGTCAAACTCGTCCAAGAAGAATTGCCGTTCTAGCGTCAACTTCTGGGCATTGAGTAGCCCTTCAATCCGCCAATCTTGATCACGTTTCATCACGACGAATAGCTGCATCGAATCTCGTGACCTGTATATAGAACGATGGCCAGGTTGTCTACGATCGTGAGCATATTTTAATTGTTCAAGAGTGGCGACATTCGCGTGCCAACCAGTTCAATGGAGCGCATCAGTTGGGCATGGTTCATCTGCGCGTTGTCCATTTGAAACGTGACTCTCGAAATGCCGCCGAGGGATTCGCTGTGACGGCGAATTTTCTCCGCCACTTCTTCAGGACTGCCGACCAGTAACGCGCCGGTTGCGCCGCGCTGGGCGTCAAAAGCGGCGCGCGTAACAGGCGGCCAGCCTCTCTCTTTGCCGATTTTAGTGAAGGTTTCGGCGTAGCCTGGAAAGAACTCTTCAACGGCTTGCTCGGTCGTGTCGGCGACATAACCGATTGAATGCAATGAAACTTTCAATGTTTCGGGCGCGTGTCCGGCGCGCTTTCCGGCATCGCGGTATAAATCTACGAGCGAGCGAAAGCGGTGCGTTTCGCCGCCGATAATGGCGACCACGAGCGGCAGTCCAAGCATTCCGGCGCGGAGGAAGGATTGCGGTGTACCGCCGACCCCGATCCAGATGGGAAATGGCTTTTGCAGCGGACGCGGATAAATCGCTTGGTTTTCCAGTGCGGGGCGAAATTTGCCCGACCAATTGACCGTTTCATTGTCCCGAATATTGAGCAAGAGTTCGAGCTTTTCAGCAAAAATCTCGTCGTAATCGCCGAGACTTAATCCGAATAGCGGAAAGGCTTCGGTGAACGAGCCACGCCCGACAACCATTTCGGCGCGACCTTTTGAGATCAGATCGAGCGTGGCGAATTGTTGAAACACGCGCACCGGGTCAGCCGCGCTTAGCACCGTAACCGCGCTGGTTAGACGGATGCGCTCGGTGCGTGCGGCGGCAGCGGCGAGAATAACCGCGTTTGCCGAATCTAAAAATTCATGGCGATGATGCTCACCGATACCGAAGATATCCAAGCCGGAACGATCCGCCTGCTCTATTCTCTCCAGCAGTTCGGCGACAGACTGCGCGGCATCCGCCGTTTCACCATTTTCACTCGTTCCAACCGAGGCAAAACTGTCAATTCCAACTTCCATATCATTTTCCAAGCATTTTGCGAATGAAATAGACTTAATCCGAAATAGTAGAAAGCCTTGCTGTACGAGTTAAGCGGCTGTTCTCTCGCTCAGCAAAAACGCCTAGCCATCGTCAGCTCAGAGGGGGCGCGCTACTATCGCGATCTGAATTATCAGGGAGTGGAATGAATTCAGTTTCACCGGGAACCGCTGGGAAGCGGCGGTCTTGCCAATCCCGTTTTGCCTGCTCGATACGCGCTGAGCGGCTCGACACAAAGTTCCAGTACTTTGTGCGATCGCCCACTGGTGCCCCGCCGATAATCATTGCTTTTGCCTCAGCCTCCGCCCGGATATCTACTGATTCATCCGGCGCTAAAACGGCTAAACGATATGGCTCTAAAGGCTCTCCATTTACGAACAGGCCAGATGTGACGCTATAAACGGCCCTTTCTAAACCTTCGGTTGGCGCTAGCTGAAATTGACTACCCCCTGTGAAAACGAGCGCTAGATAAAGAGTAGCAGAGTAGGTTTTAACGGGTGATTGGTGAGACTGGTAGCTACCGGCGATCAAGGTCGCACTGGTGCCTGTTTGAGTCCACCTCGGTAAATCAGTCGCCGGATAATGTGAAAAGCTGGGTTCAACTTCTTCAGCGGTTTCGGGGAGGGCAATCCAGGTCTGAATGCCGTGAAGAGTAGATTCTTTCTCTCTAAAGCTCTCGGGCGATCGCTCAGAATGAACAATACCTTTGCCCGCTGTCATCCAGTTCACCTCGCCCGGAAAAATCTCTTGTACTGTACCTAGACTATCTCTATGCAGAAGGCTTCCTTCAAACAAATAGGTAACCGTCGCTAAATTGATGTGTGGATGAGGTCTAACATCGACGCCTTTTCCAGCCGGGAAAATAGATGGACCTAAGTGATCAAAGAAGATGAAAGGTCCAACCATTTTTAGGGTTTCACTCGGCAAGATGCGCTGTACGCTAAATCCACCTAAATCGTGCTTTTCAGGCGTGATTAATTGCTGAATACTCATTTTGTACGATCCATTCTTAGTTGACGTTGTGGACGAAGATACAAGCTTAGTTCTGTTGCCGCTTCAGATTCTTACCTAACTTAATTTCAATCCAGTGAAGCGCTTAAACTGTTGCGTCAAATGGCTTTGGATAGAGAAGCCGGCTTGTAGGGCAATGTCTGCGGTTTGCGAAGCAAGTTCCCCTTCGGGTAATCGCCAAATCTGTTTTCGACAGCATCAATTTCGCCTGTTCCACGCGTTGTTGAATCACGTACTGACGGGGAGAAATTCCCATTATTTGCTTAAACAAACTCGCAAAGCAAGTCGGACTGATACTGATCACTTCTGCAAGTTCAGTCAGTGACAAATCTCGATCAAGGTGAGTACGAATATAGCCGAGTACTTGCTGCAATCGGGTGTGCGTTAAGCCTTTGCGCTTGGCTTTAAGGGTTGGCGTTGTAATTGTTAGCATGGTTCAAAAGTTGGCAATTTGCTCAACAAAGCAGGCAAAAGCTAGCCATCGCGCATTCGATTACTGCAATATTTTGCATTGCCGATCGACTATTGCGCTACATACCCGCCATCTACCATCAACGTTTCACCTGTTACGAACGATGCCAGGTCAGATGATAAAAACAGGACTGCATTTGCAACTTCAAGCGGTGTTCCAATTCGTCCGATCGGGTGAAGTCCTGTTATGTAAGCTTTGACCTCATCCTGCCCACCTGTAGCTGCTTCAAACATATCTGTTTCGATTGCTGCTGGTGCAACGACATTGATGCGAATACCTGCTTTGGCATATTGGAGCGCAGCAGCTTTTGTTAAACCGACTACTGCATGTTTACTCGCGGTGTAGAGGGGTTGGGTAGGAACTGCAACGACTCCACCCGTAGATGCCGTATTGACGATTGCACCACTTCCCTGTTTCAACATCTGAGCGATTTCATGTTTCATCGACAACCAAACGCCTTTGACATTGACGTTCATCATGCGATCGTATTCAACTTCTGTTTGCTCAATCAGTGAAGGATTTTCGCCGACAGTTCCTGCATTATTAAAGGCAATATCTAACCGACCAAAAACGCAACCGCTTTGTCAACCATTACTTTAACATCGGCTTCTTTTGTGACATCTGCTTGCACAAAAATCGCCTCTCCGCCAGCTTCCTTGATCAATCGAACCGTTTCTTCACCCTCATCCATTCGACGACCCACCACCACCACCTTTGCTTGTTGCTGGGCATAAGCGATCGCAGTAGCTCTACCAATTCCTGAAGTTCCGCCAGTGACTAACGCCACTTTATCTTGCAGTATCATTCTGTTTCTCCTGTTTTAATTTCATCAGTTTGTATCGGGTAAGTTTGTCTCAGCAACTCAGTGACTTCTCGCGCGATCGCAATCAGGGCATGATTAACTGAAGAGTCGCGAAGAGAATCAGTCTGAGGTGTACCTTCATACCCAGGGTTATTCTTGCCTTGTACTAGTGAATGCGTCATAGAACTATCCTCAATGAAATACTGATTTGTAATTGACTAAATCAATACCCAGGAATTCAGTTGTTGGCATGGTAACTGTTGTCATGGTTCAAAAAGTGGTAATTTTGTTCAGTGAAACAGGCAAAATCTAGCCATCAAAATTTGATAGCTTATAGTACTTACAGACAAGTCAGATATGAATTGAGAGCAAAGATCGGGGAACTTAATGACTTGCAGCAATCATGGCAGCCATCAACTCCGTCGTGTTCCAGCGCTCGGTATACCGGATTCCATTGATAAACAGGGCTGGGGTAGTCGTCACTCCACTCTCTATTCCGCCTTCAATATCTTCATTGATGCGATCGACATGCACTTGTTTAGACAACTCTTTGAGAAATTGAGGAATATCAAGCCCTAAATCATTGGCGTACTCGACAAGATAACCGTTCTCCAACCTTTGTTGATGGTCAAATAAAGTATCGCTCATGAACCAAAACTGTCCTTGGTCGGCGGCGGCAACGGCTGCTTGGGCTGCCCGTTGAGCATGGGGATGAATCTGTGTTTGTGGAAAATGACGGAAGATGAAGCATAAATAATCTTCTCCAAAAGCAGCACTAAGCTCTCGTTTGATCGCTTTAATCAACTTGTAAACGTCTGCACTTCTAGGGCATTGATAGTCTCCATACATCACCAGCACGACTCTTGCACTTAGCACACCTTGCATCCAATCTTGAGTTGAAGGTGGTACAAGTAAAGACCTGTGGCTACGATCGTCGCTCATCTTTCTACATTCGTATCAGACAGGAAACCTTGCAATTCACTTGCTCGATTCACTTGACTGCATCTCTATTTGCATAAATTCAATATAGAAGATCGCCTTCGAGTCGTCGTCTATAGCGAGTTAAAAGTTTTACAGTACAGATTGATAGAGTTGCTATGCGATCGCAGAGTAGAAGGCTGGTTCTAACTTAAGTTAGAATCGGGTGCACTGATTTGTTTGAGAGTACACTTGAACACGTCGCGAATGCTTACGATTCAATAAACACAATGCATAGAAGCAGTTCGTCCAGATTAAATTTAATCTAGACGAACTGCTTCTATGCATTGTTGAACTTTAGTCGCTAGCAGTGTGACCAAATTAGCATGAGCTAACACCACATCGGGGTTGCGTTGAAACGCCGCATCATACTTCACAGCAAAGTCATTTCCAGCTTCATCAGGTGCGAGTAGAATCCGAACATCAGCAATGAGAGCAGCAATTACCTCAGAGGTGGTCGGCTCATCCGAGTGGATTAACTCATCAATTTGCACAATCAATTCTGAGAGGCGATGCAACCAGGCAAATTGATCGTGATTGATCACTAGTTGTAGCAATTCACCGTTAGAGACCTGTCCGCGCACTTGTTCGTAACGATTACGCTCCACATCCAACAACAGTTTATGTAAATGCAATAACTTGATGCGGATATCGGTCAGCAGTTGATGTTGGGTCATGCGGTGTTGAAGCGTGTTATGCATGAAAATGTCCCATCCTTCCATTTCGGTAATCGTTATCGCTTGCCGTATTTCGGCTTCAGTGTTCATCACAAAGAGACCGTAGCGCACCACGGGTTCATTCAACGGCACTTCAGGAATCAGCAGTAGATTAAGGGGTTGGGTGGCATCCGCAGGATTGGCGAACTGACAAGTCAGCGCGTGCGCTATCGCCACTTCCTCACCATCCGGTGCAAAAATTACCATTTGACCATCCTCACCCCGTTCCTGCTCAGTGCCAAACAAACCAGACCCATCGAGGACATAGGCAAAGGCGTTGTACTCTTTCGGTATCGGCTGAACCATGCTTACGCCCGGTTGTAGCGTGAAGTGCAGGTAGATAATTGGGGTGCGGGTTTCAATCACCGCTTTCGCCCCCAACGCTTCTCCCGCAATCACGCGCACCGTCACGGACCCATCCTTGGTCTGAGCTACCGGAATCTGCGCTGATGGAATTTCCTGATAGCGAGGAGCAATCATCTTGTCCCGCTGCGGCAAGTTGACCCACAGTTGAATGCCGTGCAGTCGCCCACCCGTGCGGGTAAACTCAGCTTCTGGCATTTCGGAATGCACTACGCCTGCCCCAGCGATCATCTACTCCACATCACTGGGATTGAGCAGTCCGGCATGACCGACCGAGTCCTTGTGTTCCAGCCGTCCATCCAGGACGTAGCTGACGGTTTCGGTTTGACAGCATTCGAGAGAGCGATCGCTCAATGCCCGGACTGGAGTCGATGTGTAGGATATAGGACATGATCATCCTCCGTGTTTGTTGGTTAGCGAATAGGTAATTGAGTTCGTTTTAGGTGAAAGCGATGCCTAGCTGAAGAAAATCTTTTACGCATTCTCTATGATTAGCTTCCGAGTCAAACCAGGCTTTTCATGCAGTCTGTGTGCTTCTGCCGTTTGAGCTAATGAGAATGTCTGCTCAATTCGAGGAGATAAAACACCAAGATTCAACCATTCAACTAGCTTAGACAAGTCAGCTTGATTGGGTTTATTTTCTACCACGATTGGTTTGATGGCTCGATCTTCAGTGTAAGGACCTCCTGGCTTCCACCATTCTGGAAGTACGGTTGTATAAGCTCCACCATTCTTCACGGCACTGAAAGTCTGATGGGCAATGTCTGCTCCAACCAGATCGATCGCCCCATCAACGCCTTCAGGTACTACTTCACGAACAGCATTGTTCAAGCTTTGGTCAACTGGAACCGCCCATTCAACCCCTTGGGTACGTGCTTCTTCTGCTAAGTGAGGTGATATAGGGGAAATCACTTTTAGCCCTAGCTGCCGTGCTATCTGACTAGCAAAGCCGCCCACTGCACCCAGTGGATTATTAATCAGAATCAGTTGTCCAGGTGATAGCGAGAGGGCTTTAACGGCTTGAAGAGCTGTAATACCGGCTAGAGGGATGGCAGCGGCAGTTACAAAGTTGATGGTTTCAGGCAGTTTTACAATCTGTCTTGACGGAACCGCAACGAGTTCTGCATGAGTACCTCTGCCGCTGGAAGGCTGCTCTGAAACCAGTACGACGCGATCGCCTCTAACAAAATCAGTCACACCATCTCCTACATCTTCAACAATTCCTGCGGCATCCCACCCCAAAATCATGGGAAAACGATGTGGTTCACTTGATAAAACACGCCCTTGTCGAACGCCAATATCAACAGGGTTCACGCTGGATGCATAGACTCGTACCAATACTTCGTTAGTACCAGGTACTGGATCAGGCATTTCAGTCAGATATAGAACATCAGGTGTTCCATAATGGTCAAGAACAATAGCTTTCATTGCTTTTTTAGGAATGAGGTGAACGAAGCTTGAGGTAGATAAATAATGACCGTTGAGAGTTGCTTGTTTGTGATGCAGAGTTTATCTGCGGTGGATGATAGACAATGCTATTGGGGAGAAAGGGTTTTAGCAACTCGCCAAGGTCACCAGAACTTTGCGCCGCTCATGGCTGCCATGAACACCATCGGGTCCCAGTACTCGCGGTAATTGACGATCAACCCATTCTTGACAGTCACAAACGTGGCGTAGCTCATTTCATAGGGATTGCCGTTGCTGATCACCCGGCCTGAGACGCTCCACTCGGCAATAGCCATGTTGGGGTCATCGGTAGAGTTGATCTTCAGCGTGGGAGTCCGCTGCACGTCAATGACGCTGGGATAGTTCTTCAAATACTCGTAGATAGCCGCTCGGCCCACCAGCCTTCTGGTCGCCACGTCGGGCGCGAAGGGGAATTCGACGACGACGTTTTCGTCGCAGAGTTCAGCCCAGCCCTTAATATCTTTGGCTAGGAAAGTGTCCAGACTGCGCTTCAGCAATTGCGCTGCGGTCAGACCCTTGCCAGCCTCTTGCGTGTGTGCGGGTGCGGCGGTGGCGAGCGTGACGTCGCTTGTGAGATGATCTTGTGTCATGTGATTGTGTCCAAGTTGGGGTTGATGATGTTGACTTGCCCCTGCGGCAAATCTCAGAGCTATCGCTCTTTCGGGCGGGGCTGCTTTCACTGATTGCGTACTTCTCTTAGGCCATCCGGGCAGCGATGCTTTCGGCCAGCATCATGGTCGGGAAAGCCGTTGCGACGGAGGGCACGTCAGGCCAGATCGAGGCATCGACGACTCGCAGGCTCTTGACGCCACGAACGTGCCCGTCAATATCCACCACGGCTCCGGCATCGCGCGGTCCGCCCATGGGTACAGTGGAGGTCGGATGCTGATAGCTCTGCACAGAGGCCGCGAGCGCGGCGTTGATCGAAGCGCGGTCGCTCTTTGCCGCGCCCGGCGCCAGTTCTGCACCCACCATATCGGCAAAAGGCTGCTGACGCGCAATGTTCCGGATGACTTCAACACCATCGACCAAGCGCTCGCGGTCACCGCTGTCTGTCAGGAAGCCGAGATCGATGATGGGCGCAGCATAGGGATCACGGCTGGCGATGGTGAGGGAACCCACGGAACGCGGTCTCACGAGCGCAGCGAACAGCAGGAACATCGCGCCGTCGGAAGTCTGCCCATCGTCGGGCAGGGTCGCGGTGCTGATGTTCAGATCTGCCTCGCCGTTCGTCGCGTGGTTGGATGCCGTCCACAGCATTGCGCCGATGGGTGGATACGGAAGGCCTACTGCTTCCTTGCGAATCGACCAGACGGTCGGGACCATTGGGTGATCCTGTAGACGGCGGCCGACCGGCAGCTCGGACACGACCGGGATGTCAAGACCTCGCAGCACCTCAGAGGGGCCAATGCCGGAACGCATCAGGATCGCCGGGCTGACATAGGTGCCCGCTGAAAGGATGATTTCACCGGCTAGGATGATCGCCCCGTCAGCCAGTCGGACGCCTTGGGCCTGGCCATGCTCCACTAACACGGCATCGACCAGCGTCTCGTCGCGGATGGTCAGATTAGGTCGGGCGCGCACCGCATCGCCCAACAAGGTCATTCCTGTGTTAAGCCTCACACCCATGCGGGTATTCATCACATAGGGACCAACGCCCAGCGGCTGCCCCGTCGTAAAACCCGATGTGCGCTGGTAGCCCGCAGCCAGTGCCGACGCGATGAAGTCGCGATGCTGGTCAGACACTTCTTCATCGCCGAGCTGGTGGATGGGGACGCAGCCGTCGCGGCCGTCGCCGCCAGTGCCGGAGGTACGCTCCAGCGAACGATAGAAGGCCTGCGAGCTTTGCCAGTTCAAGGCGTCGAGGTCATGCGCCTTGGCCCAGCGATCGTGGTCGTATTTCGGCACCCGCATCGCCACTGCACCGTTGATGGCAGACGAGCCACCCAGCACCTTGCCGCGGTTGAGCTGAAGCCTTCTGCCCAGCACGCCAGGCTCGCTGTAAAAGCCCCAGTCGTGCTGCGGATCGCCACCCACTAGGTCTTGGCGGCGGACTGGGTCGGGATAGGCGTTTGGAGGATAGGCCTTGCCCGCTTCGATCAGCAAGACACGGCGAGATGGATCAGCACTCAGGCGATTAGCCAGCACTGCGCCGGCGGATCCGCCACCGACGATGATGACGTCAAACATTGTTTAGATTTCCTTTCATTTCATTACTCCTGTAAGGTCTTCTCCACACGGCACATGCCGCGCATTGGGGTGGCATTGGCGCGGAGGACTGGGAGTTCAATGTCACGCACAAGTTGGAAGAGTCCGCTTTGATGATCAATCAGCAGCGTGCTGCTGATTGATCATTGTGTCGATGGTGTTGCTCATGGGTTTGTCTCCTTTTTGATTCAAATTCAATCTAGTAGGGGTAGATTCCCCGCCGCTCTGCGGCGAAGAGGACAAACTGCCATCCGAAGCTTTAGGTTCGGCAGCAGATCCTGTTCCATACCCCGTCTGCAAGCAGACGGGGTTCGTTGATTCAATGTCGTTTTTTCCTAGCTATCTGGGGCGTGTCCAGTTCTAGTACTCAGCTTCTTTCGGAATAAGTTCAATATAGGAGATCGCTTTCAAGCCGTCGTCTATAGTGAGTTAACTCTTTTACAGTACAAATTGATAGAGTAACTTTGCGATCGCAAAGTAGAAGGCCGGCTCTAACTTAAGTTAGACTCTCAACTCGATCGAAAGTACACCCTACAAACTCACGATGCCGCGTTTCACAGCAACAATCACAGCTTGGGTGCGATCGCTGACATCTAACTTATTCAAAATCCGATTGACATGGGATTTGACCGTGCCTTCACCAATACTCAAAACAGCCGCAATATCGGCATTGCTCATCCCCTGTGCTAGTGAACGGAGTACCGCCAGTTCTCGTTCACTCAGTTCTGGATTGCTGAGCCGTTGAACTAACTTTGCTCCTACATCGGGCGGAATATACTTCTGCCCCCGATGAACGGTACGAATGGCGTTTAGAAGCTCGTCAGGTTCAGTTTCTTTCAACAGATATCCTTTTGCGCCTGCCTGCAATCCCCGATAAATATCTTCGTCACTATCATACGTAGTCAGTACAATAATCCGAGCCGATTTAGCCGTCGCACAAATTGCACCGATAGCGGCAACTCCTTCCACTTCCGGCATTCGCAGATCCATGAGCGTGACATCCGGTTGGTGTTCTCCGAATAGCGCGATCGCCTGTTCCCCATTTTCGGCTTGGGCAATCACGCTCATATCTGGATCACGGTTAATAATCGTGGCTAATCCTTGCCGAAAAATGGCATGGTCGTCCGCAATCAGAACCCGAATGGTTGTGGCTTGGCTCATCGTGATGCTCACTTAAGGGTTAACGGTGACAATAATTTCTGTTCCTTGTCCAGGTTGACTTCCAATCGTGAGTTGTGCGCCGATGCGCTCTGCCCGCTCGCTCATGCCGAGTAAGCCAAAACCATCAGAGGATGGAATATTCCCGACTCCAAAGCCCTGTCCATTGTCTTTCACGCGCAAGCAAACCTGATCGCGATTGTAGGCTAGCTCAACTCGAATTTCGTCAGCATTGGCATGTTTAATCGCATTGGTTAAGGCTTCCTGCCCCATCCGCAGTAGGTTACTCTCGACTTCAGTGGGGAGAGCATACACTGCCCCCTCGATCTCATAGTGCAAAGTGGTATCCATTGCGGCAGTTCTGATTTGAGCGATGAGACGATGGAGAGCGCTCTGTAAATTGCCTTCTTCCAAAAGCTGAGGACGCAGCGCGACGACCGATCGCCGGGCTTCAGTCAGTCCAGTTCGTGCCAATTCTTTGATCAGCTCTAGGTGTGCCCCAGTTGCTTCTACATCATCCGTGAGCACCTGTTTTGCGGCTCCGACCTGAGCCAGAATCCCTGTAAACGCCTGAGCGAGTGTATCGTGAATTTCGCGTGCCATGCGGTTGCGCTCCTCTAAAATTGAGGCTGCTTCTGCTTGCTTTTGCGGCGTGATATCTCGCACTAACCAAATCACCTGTTCGTGATTGATGGGGGCAATGCGAGCCGAAAACCAGGCTTCTCGTCCATTTACAAAACTACTGTACTCGACCGTGAGGGTTTGTTGGGTTCTCAGCACCTGCTGAATATAACTTAGAAATTCATCTGCTTCTTCCCTTCCGAGTTGATGCATGGTTTGACCAATCATCTCCTCAAAAGGTCGCCATAGCAGATTTGGTTCCAGTATCCTTATTTCAAGGAATCGCCCTTCAGCAGACAGTACAAACAATGGATCGGGAATTGCCTCAATTAGAGTCCGTAGCTTTGTCTCTGAGGCTTGTAGGGCTTCTTCTGCTTGCTTGCGATCGCTAATATCTGCAACCACCCCTTCGATGTATCCATCGGCTGCATTCAGATAAGAAGAGAAAAGTACCCAAAACAATGTCCCATCTCGTTTCCGCACCTGGGCTTCAAAGTTTCGCACTTCCCCATCCCGCTTCAGCAACTCAAGGAATTGTTGGCGATCGCTGGGATTGACATAGTAGCCTATAGTGTGTTCAATCCCAATGATCTCCTCTGGTGAGTCAAAGCCATACAGATTGGCAAAGCATTGATTGGCATTGAGAATTAACCCATCACCAATGCGGGTGCGGTAGATGCCAACCTGGGAGTTTGCAAAGATAGCTCGGAACTTGGCTTCACTGCGTTGTAAAGCCTCTTCTGCTTGTTTACGCTGGGTGGTGTCATTGCCCACCGATAAGATTTCAACGACCTCTCCCTGTTCATTGAAGATGGCTTGATTCGACCAGGACATCCAAACTCGTCGACCGTCTCGACACAGACTTTCCCCCTCGCCTTGCGGGTACGATTGAGGATTGCGAAGTAAATCATGAACAAGGGGTTTGACATCGCGTCCAGAGGTTTCAATGTCTGGAATGATGGTTTCAAATAGGGTTCGCCCTAAAAGCTCATGTTCTTTATAGCCCAGGAGTTTTACCCCATAATCGTTGATGTAGTGAATTCGTCCTTGCGAATCATAGCGAATGATAACGGAATTCGCGGTTTGTAGCAGGTTGCGATAATTCGCTTCACTTTGTCTCAATGCGGCTTCGGTCTGTAGACGTTCAGCGATTTCCTGCTGTAGGGATTGAGTTCGCTCTTCTACCTTCCTTTCCAATGTTTCGGTATAGTCTGCTAACTGTTCATATAACCGAGCATTCTCCAGTGAAATTGCTGCCTGAGCTATCAACAG
>NZ_JACJPC010000072.1:0-144433 GCF_014695875.1 Leptolyngbya sp. FACHB-541
TGAGCTCTTCCTCACTCTCTTTAATCTCTAGCTTGTAAACTCCTGCCATATTCTACCGTTGAACCCTCTACAAGCTTTATACCATCTGTCGCCTTACTTTGGAGAATTGGTATAAAGCTGCTGAAGGGGCGATCGCCCCCGCCTTTCGTCCCGACTACTCTGTCATACCCAAAATTCTCTGAATAAACAAAATAAAATTGAGTGTCACAATTTTATAAATTAGAGTCTATGCTGTAACATTTGTTGGCTAAGACCCTTCGTTTGGAGCTACTCCGGTGCAGGTATCGACAGTCGCGCCAACTCAACCCCGAACCCTTCAGCTTGCTCAAAAGCGAATTCTGGTACTCGGTTCAGCGCTGCATACGCAGTCTGTTGATGCGTTTGCTTGGAATGATTTGCCAGGATACCTAAACGTGGGCGATTACGATGTCATCATCCTCAACCTGGTTTCATTTCTAGAGCAACAATCTAACTTTGGCATCCGAGCAGAACGGCTTCCCACCTGGCAGCAGATTGCTCGATTGTTGTTTAGCCCCAATAGTGAAGTCATTTGCATTGGGCTTCCGGGTGTGGATGCCAACAATAGTTTGTATCAATCTACGAGCTGGTGGTTGCCCGTCACTCCTGAGTTTGTGTTTAATTCTGGAGAGGTGATTCGCAATATCAAACCAGAGTTTGCCTACTATTTTGAGCATGTACGGCGCTGGTTTTTTTACGCTACGCCTTCATTCAAATCTCACTTTATGGGATTAGCAGGCTACCTGCGAGTGGTGCATCCCTGGGCAAATAATTTGCAGGTGGGTATGGGAGCGATCGCCCACACTCGCTTCAACCAGGCGATCGCCTTTAAGCTAATTTTTCGGGCAGGCTATGTCGATCGCAGTCGAGCGTTGCCAGCCCGTAGAGGAAAGGATGCTGGGGTGGAGCCGCTGCTCACCTCTGGGGTTGCGGTCTGGCTACCACCACCGACTGAGATTTCAGCCGACGAAGCAATTAGCCTGATTTTGCGCGAACGCTATCGACGAGCGGTAGACGTGGCTACGCCAGAGTGGGTAGCGACCTATCAACTGCCGCAACAGCAGGCGATCGCTGCCCAAGTAAACGAGCGTCAACAAGAAATTGAGCGGCTCCAGCAAGAAATCGCCTTAGCGCAAAAGCAGCTTGAAGCCACCACTAGCCTTAACCGATTGCTGTATGAGCAAAACCAGGAAGCACTGACGCTAATTGTGTGTGACGCCTTACGGGAACTAGGGGCGCAGGTGAGCGATGCCAAAATTGGGGCTGATAGCACTTCTAGTGGAGGCATCATGCACCTGACCGATCCGTCAGGTCGAGAAGGAATGTTACTAGTGAAAACCAGAGCAGGCGAATTGCCACTCAACGATTTGCGTCAGCTTGACCAATATGTGCGTGACCTGATGCTAAACCAAAATTGGCGCGGCAAAGGCATTCTGATCGCCAATACATACTACACTCAACCCCCTGAGCAAAGGAATGAACCTTTTCCCTCTAATTGCATTCGTGCGGCTCAGCAGTTGTTTGGTTATTGTCTGGTGACGACGACTCAGCTATTTCAAGCGATCGCCACTCACCAGCGTAAAGAACTCGACTCTCGCGAGTTTTGGAATGCCATCTTTGAAGTCAATGGGGTTTGCCCACTGCCAGAGCTTTCAGCGCAGGAAGTGTCCAAGTAATAGTTCCTTTTAGGAGAAAGGATTTGCCTCTGTCACCACTTCGGGTAAAGGAATGGATTCTGTCTCGTCAGGTACAGTCGCAAAGCGACCATCACGCCAGTCGGCTTTGGCTTGCTCAATTCGTTCAGGTCGGCTGGAAACAAAATTCCACCATTTGTAGCGATCGCCCAATGGTTCTCCTCCAATCACCACACATCGTGCATCAGCCGTAGAAGAAATGATTACTTCACTTCCTGGCTTTAAAATAGCGAGGTGATAGGGAGCCAACGGTTCATCATTCAGGCTAAGCCCTTCCGTCACACCATAAACTGCCCGTTCTGAGTAATCTGTGGGGATAGTAAAGTGAGCGTTGGCAGACAGGTTAACATCCAAGTAGAGGATAGGTGAAAAGACTTTCACAGGCGAGGTATAGCCGGATGCCTGTCCAGCAATGAGTTTTATCACTACGCCGTTTTCTTCCCAGGTGGGCATCACTTCAGCCGGATAGTGAGTAAACCCGGGCTCAGTTTCCTCGTGCTCAGCAGGCAAAGCAACCCAGGTTTGAATACCATGAATCGTGGCTTCGTTGTGACGATCTGCATCGGGCGATCGCTCTGAATGGACAATCCCAGTTCCTGCGGTCATCCAATTCACTGCACCTGGTTGAATCTCCTGCACTGTGCCCAAACTATCGCGGTGCATCAATGCTCCTTCAAACAAGTAAGTCACCGTTGCCAGATTGATGTGGGGATGCGGTCGCACATCAATTCCTTTACCCGCAGGTAATACAGACGGACCCAGCTGATCAAAAAAGATAAACGGACCAACCATTTGATGATTAGGATAAGGCAGACTGCGACGAGCAATAAAGCCGCCTAAGTCTTTAATTTCGGGTTCGACCAATTGAAGGATTGACATGGAAGTGAGGGAGTAAAGGTGCAAATAAAAATCATAACCATCATCCCACGGTTAGCAAAGCTGGGTTCATCATAGGGAAATCTCATAAACGTCATGCCTGCCACCTGACCAGACTTCTACCTAACTCTAGAGCCAGCAGTGAGTTCTATCATTTTGCTAGCTTGCATCCTTATCATTTGATCAGGATTTCAACCGCAATGAAGTAAATGAGTTCACTTCCTTAAGGAAAGTTGAAGAACTTTAGCGATCGCCATATCTCGACTTACTTTGCTAAGAAACACAGCTAGAGCCCAAGCTTGTACCTCGCCAGGGTTTTCCAGCACTGTAGTAATCAAAAATAACTTTTATCAGGTAAATCTATGAATTTTCGCAATAATGTTGTGCTGATGCTAGGCGCAGTAGGTCTGGCGATCGCGTTATCACCCTTTTCCCTAGCCTCTGAGCCCGAAAAGAATGTTTCACCACCTTTGGTTCAGCCTCCAGTTGAGCTTGTTCCTGCCAGGACATTAGCAACTTATCCAAGGGGATACTTTCTTGAAAATATTGTCATTGATGTAGGCGGCACGATCTACATCACAGAGAACAAAACGGGGCAAATTATTCGTCGCACCTTCAATGGTGAGGCAGATATCTTTAGCCAAGTAGACGTTGGGCTAGCTGGACTAGGTATAGATGTCAACGGAACCCTAATCGCGACAGGACATGCAGAAACAGGAGAGCAATATATTTTTGAGTTTGCAGAGGATGGCACCCTTGAGTATGAGTTAGCCGTTCCAGAAGCAGGCTTTTTAAATGGGTTAGCTTTGTTTCGTCCGGGAGTTTTCCTGATTGCCGACTCTACGTCCGGGACAATTTGGCAGTTTGACAGACAAACTCAACAGGTTGTGCCCTGGTTACGACATGATAGCCTTAACCCCAACCCTGATATGCCGGCAATTCCGGGTGCAAATGGCATTAAACTTTTTGAGGGTGCAGTTTATATCACCAATTCGGGTCAGGGAACAGTCACTCGCGTTCCGATTCAGGATGATGGTTCTCCGGGTGAACCAGAAGTGATTTTTTCAGGAATTGTGCTGGATGATTTTGCTTTTTCTACCACAGGGAACCTCTATGGCACGACCCACATTTTCAACTCAGTTGTAGTGCTGTCACCGGATGGCAACCACCGCACCATCGCCACAGCCGAGCAAGGCGTAACTGGAAGTACGGCACTAGCTTTTGGAGTGAATGAAAGCGATCGCCACAGCATCTATGTGGTTGGAGATGGGGGCATCTTTTCGGCAAGTTCAGAGGAAGATATTGTTGAACCAGAGTTGGTGCAATTGGACGTTGGCGAATTAGGCATTCCGCAAGAAGCTACGCTTGACTGGATGGGTCGCCCAAGGCATGTAGAAGCCATTGAAACTCAACTGGTTCAATGTACGACTGCCCCTAACACAGAGAATTTACGCACAACCATTGGACCCCGATATCTCCGCTATCTTGAACTGCATTTAGACCACATCAGCTATGCAGGACAGCTCTATGGCAATGGCAGAGCAAACACACCGAGCGATCGCCTATATTTTGTTCAGCAACAAGATCCTGAAGCAGCACTAGAACTGATCCAAAACTCACCCTACTATCGTGCAGGCGTATATTCCGAATGTACAGTTACTCCCTTCACTACATTACTAGGCAATACGCTAGATGGGGTTGCATGGCCTCAAAACGCCATTTATCCAAGAGAATGAGATTGCTTTCCTGCTAGACTCGTATGCTCTTGGAGTACAAGAACTTGCTGATCATCTTTTCCTCTTGTTAGTTCGGGAACCTACAATGGAGACAACTTTTGTCGCCTCAAGCTATCACATGTGAGACTGCGATCGCCACATCAGGAAAAGCCACTGGGCTAATCGTTCCTGAGGTTAGCGTTATCCTTTGCTCATATTCATCGCCCTTGGGAGAGCGAAATACAATCAGGCGATCGCCACGCAAATCAACGACCCAATACTCCAAAATATTTGATTGAGCATAAACTGTGGTTTTCACTTCCAGATCTTTAGTTAAGCTGGAGTTGGAGTATTCAATTAGCCAAAAGATGTTTTCAGGATAGGGGTGATGCGATGGATTTCGCTTTGCCAATCCATCCTACGTTTAATTAAGTCACCTACTTATCCTGCAAGATACTTCGTCACTGTCAGAACTAATTCACGATCCATTTACAGACTAGCTTGCCGTTTTCAACAATCCACTGTGCAGTTAAGTTGGGTTGTCTGGATGGGGTGTAGTGAGTTGAAATGGGTTTTGAGTGAAGGTCTGAAGTGCTGATGCGATCGGGGATAGCAACGTTGTCTGAAGTAGGTTGATGACGATAGTTTAGCTGCACAATTTGAACTCCTTGATTAGATATCTCAAACGAAGTGTAGAGAGTAACTTTTTTCGTTTGAAGCACCGAGATGTATTGGATGAACTCAGGTTCAAGAACTTTGGATATCCTTTAACCTGATATTTACTAAATTAATTGAGGTAGTTTCAAATGTCGGTATTGAAAAGTCAGGGAAGGTCAGATCATTCTAATTAGCGAGATTAGAAAATTAGTGCGTCCAATTTGCTATGTACTGCGTACTAAGGTTGTGTTTGCTTGCACAACTCAAAATGATCGCTAGAAGTCACAATTCGCATAGGATAGCTGTAGCCCCATCAAAGCCCACTTTCTTAATATGCGTCATGCATTCTGAGCAATCTGGTAGCCCAGAAGAATCTCTATCAGGTCAGACCGATGCAGAACTGTACCTGTCTTTGAAGGCAGGTCGTGCAGAGGCTCTTGGCGTTCTCTACGATCGCCATGCTGGACTCGTCTACGGGCTGGCGTTTAAGGTCTTGGGCAATCTTCAAGAGGCTGAGGATTTGACCCAGGATGTTTTTCTGAACCTGACTAGATCCACTTCTTATGAACCCCAGCGAGGGTCGCTGAGGACATTTTTAGCGATTTTGACGCGATCGCGAGCGATTGACCGGGTGCGATCGCGCAATACGACTCTTTCCTTTTTAGGACGTTGGAAATCTGGAAATCCACAAGAAACAGACTCTAATACTCCATTGGAATATGTCTTTCAGGGTGAGCGATCGGAAGAAGTCCGCATGGCGCTGGCGCAGTTATCGGAGAGCCAGCAGCAAATTCTCAAGATGGCTTACTACGATGGATTTAGCCAGTCAGAGATTGCTGAGCGCCTGGAAATTCCTTTAGGAACCGTCAAGGCTAGAGCGCGGCGAGGACTGCTTAAATTGCGTCAATCTCTCACAACTTACATGGAATAGTCACAGCTATGGCGAGGTCGATGCCTTCAGAATATTCAGAACACTTACAGTTAATGATCGCAGGCTATGTCTTGGGCGATCTCGATGCAGATGAGGCGATGGAATTTGAGCAGCTTTTAGCGAATGACCCCGCGATCGCTGCCGAGGTAGCACAGATGCAAAGTACCTTGGAGACAGCTTATGCGCCAGTCGAAGTGCAACCTCCGCCCCATTTGCGCTCGGCAATTATGGCTGCACAGGCTACCGGGATGAATCCCCAGCGTAGACCCAGCACCACTGTGGCAAAACCGGTGAGACGATTTCCCTGGAATCCAGCACTGGGTGCAGCGGCAGCTATGGTGATTGTCGCTTTGGGAATCAACAATTATCAGTTGCGGCAAGCGCTCCAGGCAAGCCAAGCCGAAATGCCGTCCGAAACACTCACCTATGTGCTGCAAACGGAAACAGTTGAGGATGCTTCAGCAATGGTTGTGGTCAATCCAGACACCCTGGAAGCAACCTTGACCGTCAGGAACCTGCCGCCTTTGCCTGCCGGAAAGGTGTATGTGTTGTGGACAGTGCTAGAGCAAGGGGCACCATTCACAGTGGATGCGAAGTCAGCAATTTTAACAGAGGTATTAAACGTCGATGCTCAAGGTAATGCCTCTCAGACTATTACGGTACCTAGAGTCTATCGTTCTGAAGAACTGGTTTCAAAGGTTGCTATCACGGTAGAAGATGCAACAGCGCCTCAAAGACATGAGGGCGCACCGGTGATGATCACCAGTCTTTGAGGGTGTATGACTCTTGCTGACGAATGCCTTACAGATATTCCACAAATGCTTCCGGTACGAGTCTCAATTCTCCTGTTTTGAAGCGATCGCTCTTTACCCACAGTGCTTGATGAGCGTGAGTTCCTTCGTAGAAGGTGACTGACTCTAGCTGATAAAACCTTGGTTCAACAAAATCACAGCGATAAACTTGAATCACCTCATGTCCAGCTTTTCCATCATAAATAAACAGATTTTCTACACAGCCCAGATAGGTAATATTCGTTAACTCTGCTTGAAGTTCTTCCTGAAATTCTCGTTTCAGTGCATCTAGACTGGTTTCGCCAAAGTCTATACCACCACCCAATGCTCGGTAAAAGGTTTTCTGCTTGACGGGATCATATCCTTCCGAGACGAAGACGCGATCGCCATCCTGAATCAACCCTAAAGTGATCACCCGAATCCGACCTGGCTTATTCATTAATTAAACTCATCCATTTAACCATGTAGGTTGGTAACCCTGTTGTAGGTTGGGTGCAGCAAAGCGAAACCCAACAGAACCTCAGCCAAGATCCCAGCAAGTATTGGACTTCACTTTGTTCTACCCAACCGACATCTAATTGTTATCCGCAAATGACGATCGCTTGGTAGCAGGAATGGGCCAATCTGAATTTTCACCCCCAACAATCAAACGCTCAACGGTGACATAGTCTTTGCTAAATTGGTTGAGCGTATTGATCAGGATATCCAGGGCGATCGCATCAGAAGTCCCCAGGTCAAACCAGCAGCGGGCCCAGTTACCCTGATATTCAAACTCGGCCATGTTGTGCATCAGTGACATCATGCTGTTGTCAGCTACATCCCCGTCATAGTCCATGTAGCTGATGTCCAGACCCGTATCCTGTACCTGAAGATTCTCAGCATTAAAGCCGCCCAGCTTACCCAGGAAAAACCAGGAGTTAAACACTTCCTCAATATATTGCTGCTCCGCTGTCGAAGGAACTGTACTAAATTCCAGCCAAATCCATACATCGAACGGATCGTATTCGCGAAATTCTACTTTCATAGCTCTTACCAGGAGAAACAGGGAGACTGCCTGTCAGTTTATCGTAGAGCGAATGGGGAGGGATGGGGAATAGGGGAGTGAAAGAGTAAGGGAATTACTCGCTTCCCACTTCTACCTCTTGGATGCTGCCTGATGGACATAGACTTTGTACTATGGCTGTGACGCAAGTGGACAGTGCATTACTGGTATTGAACGTATGCAAATTCAAACTCCAAACTGGGTTAAGCACGCTGTTTTCTATCAAATTTTCCCCGATCGCTTTGCCAAAGGACTTCAGCCTTTGCGACGAGTGCTGGAAACCGTTCCGTTTGAAGTTTGGGAAGCAGAACCGACCCTACAAGGATACAAAGGTGGTGATTTATGGGGCGTGATTGAGCGGTTAGATTATTTGCAAGACTTGGGAGTTAATGCAGTTTACTTCACCCCAATTTTTCAGTCGGCTAGTAATCACCGTTATCATACGCACGATTATTACCAGGTTGATCCGCTGTTGGGAGGTAACTTGGCGCTCAAAACTTTGCTCCAAAAAGCTCATGAGCGCGACATTAAAGTAGTTTTGGATGGTGTGTTTAATCATGCCAGTCGAGGCTTTTTCTTCTTTAATGACATTCTGGAGAATGGGCCCTATTCACCCTGGCTGGACTGGTTCAAGATACAGGGTTGGCCGCTGGCTCCCTACGATGGCGATCGCCCCGCTAACTATGAAGGCTGGGTTGGCAACCGAGCGCTGCCCGTGTTTAACCATGACAATCCAGCCGTCAAGGAATACATCATGGAGATTGCGGAATTCTGGCTTAAATTTGGCGTTGATGGCTGGCGCTTGGATGTGCCGTTTGAGATTAAGACTCCAGGCTTTTGGCAAGAATTTCGCGATCGCGTCAAAGCCGTTAATCCTGAAGCTTACATTGTGGGTGAAGTGTGGGAGGATTCACGCCAGTGGCTCGACGGGACTCAGTTTGATGGCGTGATGAACTATCTGTTTACTGGCCCGACCATTGCGTTTGCAGCAGGCGATCGCGTTCAGCGGCAATATGTTGAATCGCCCAACTATCACCCCTACCCAGCACTGGATGCGGCTGGCTATGCGGCTAAGATTCAGGATTTGCTTAAGCTTTATCCTTGGGAGATTCAACTCACTCAGCTTAACCTGCTAGCCAGTCACGACACGGCTCGGCTGATGACGATTGCAGGCGGCGATGTCGATAGCGTGAAGCTCTCAACGCTGCTGCTGCTCACCTTCCCAGGGGCACCCAGCATTTACTATGGCGATGAGGTGGGCTTGGCAGGCGGCATTGATCCCGATTCTCGCCGCAGCTTTCCCCCAGAAGCAAATTGGGATCTAGACTTGCTCAAGCACCATCGGGAATTGGTCGCCCTGCGCCATCGCTATCCTGCCTTGCGAACCGGTTCTTATCAGGTCTTGCTCACCGAAGGAATGGTGTATGCCTTTGTGCGATCGCTGGTTAACGAGTCCATAATCGTTGCGGTTAACACCGGAACAACTCCTGCGGAAGTTAATTTGGCGATCGCTGAAACTAACCTATCCCCGGACCAGCTTCGAGTACTTCATGGAAACGCCGAAACCAACCGATCAGAGCAAGGGATTGCTTTAAGGATTGCTGGTCGCAGTGGCTGTGTGCTGGGGGTTGGGGATTAGGAATTAGGGAAGAACTCGTTCCAAGGTCTTTGCCTGGAAATGCAAAGTGGAGGCTCTGTCTATTGAAAACGAGTGGCAGAGCCTCCTGAACGGCATTCAAGGTAAAACTTGGAAGTAATGAGCAAAGCAGACAGCCTCTCATCCCTCATCCCTGATTCCTCTCTCCTGTTGCTGGTAAGCCAAATAAACGGCTTCCAAAAACTCATCTGAAGTGAGTCCAGCAGGAATGGTTTCAAGGTTAATCAAGTTTCTGGCTTGTCGGGCTAACTGTAAACTCAACTCACTTTTGGCGTTGTGCTCCATAAAGTTTCGCCTTTGAAGATATTCTCGAATCACGGCAAAATCATCCGGCAACAGTTTTGATAGGTCAGTGATTTGAGGTAATTCGGCGGCCAGTTTTTCTGCCTCTTGAGAAACAGCGATCGCTGCCTTCACTACTGGACGAACTTCCTGTACCACCAGCGTTCCTGCAACCCAATCCCCTATTCGCTTTTCCTTTTGCCCCAATAGGATCAGGAAAGCACCAATAAAAAGGATGTCATCAATCGGACGCAACAGAGCACGCAGTGCTGCCTGAGATAAACCTACAGGTCTGCCATCATCCCGAATGACGCGAATTTTAGCGAACCGTTTGCCGATGGTTTGTCCCTGCCAGGTCACCTCAAAGAAGACAAAATAGCCAGTGGCGATCACAAAAGTGATAAGGATGGCGATCGCCAGTAGCCAAATGGGTAAATCCGCATAATTTGATCCCAAGGTATCCAAGTAACCGAGCAGTTGCCCTGCAATCAATGCTAAAAGCAGCCACAAAGCAATCAGCGTAAAAGCGACAATATGATAGTCAATCAGCAATGCCAAAGCTCTGCTGCCGATTCCTGCTAGGGTAAACTCCAGTTCTACACTTTCTGGAGTTAAGAGTGTGATTCGATTAAAAAGTCGCATGGTGTGTAGTCCTGAGTAGGCAATTTCTAGACTTTAACGGATTAGACAGCCTGCATGAATCACGTTTTGAAGCGTGAATGGTAGCGTAACTCTGCCGCACTACCGTTCACGCAGAAGGTCTATTACAAATCGCGTAACTTTAACCCTAACCCTTCTCTGCGGCTGCGCAAATCGCTGTAAATTACTGCTTTGATAGATTGCCAGAGAGGTAACACTAACACACCTGCAACTAACCCTAAAATATAGCTAGTCGAAAAGGATAACAGCGCAAAAGTGGGAGACTCTCGTGGAAATGAGGCAGCTAGGATTGAGTCAAATGTGCTAACTAATATCTGAGCTAGAGCCTGCAGAGGAATCGTAATCAAAAACGCAATAAAAAGAATTAGAGCAATTCGCCAAGCACTTTTGTGAGTTAAATTCCAACTGCGTCCAAGGGATTGTGTAGCGTTCGAGCCGCTTTCGACTGCAAGTGGTAAATCGGCAACCGCCAGTCGAGAACTAAGCCAGACGAACACAAACACGATCGCTAGTACCAGGAGTAAGGTAAACAAGCCAGTGAGGATCAGTGGTCCTGGATTGCTGGCAAGAGCGAATGGATCAGGGTTGGTGAGTAGACTGAATGCTCCAGTTGCAGCCAAGACGATGAGTAGTGCAATCACTGCCACAAAGTACACCCCTAAGTACATTAGCAACAGCAAAAAGTTAATATTCCAAAAGCTCCACATGCGAGAGTCGACATATCTTTTTGCACTTTCCACGCTTTCAGGCTGGTTAACTAAGGTGGTGAAGGCGAGGCGGGCGATCGCTCCTGCTCCAGCAAAATATTTAGCCGAACAATAGATCGTCAAGACTATCCAAGCTGGAATCACTAATCCTAAAGTGCCGTAATATGCTTGAACTGCGGTGTAAAACAAGATAATTGGAATAATCAACAAAAAGGGCAATAGTGCCCACAGCGTTGCGATTAGAGAAATGCCAATGTATTGCTGAAAGTGAGTTCGGTAAAGCTGAATTCCGGCACTGACCACATTACCGACGTCGAGCGGTTGCACCAGATTTTGAGGATTGGGGTTAGCAGTCATAAACAATCTACCCGTAATTTTAATAATGTCGTATGTAGAAGTGAAGGCGGAAGTTGACGCTATCCTAAGCTACGCTGAGACAAGCCTCCAACAGTAGTAAAAAAATATGAACATTCAGCGTTGGATTGCCCGCCGAGAAAAAAGCTGGAAACAGCTAGATGCCTTGCTTAACCAGGTTGAGAAGCGCGGGCTAAAGACGCTTGAGGCACATCAAATTCGAGAGTTAGCCAGCCTCTATCGTTCAGTATCAGCAGACTTGGCGCGGGCCCGCAGCCAAAACGTCGGACAGTTGCTGCTGCAAGATTTACAGAGTTTGGCATCCCGTAGCTATGCTCAAATCTATCAGGGGTCACGACGGCAGGAATGGCAGTCCATTTTAGAGTTTTATCGCTGGGGGTTTCCGGCTGCGGTGCAGCGATCGGCGGGTTACATTGCGCTGGCGGCGGCTTTGGCTATTTTTGCAGGGTTAGTCAGCTGGTGGCTGGCGTGGCAAGACTCAACTTTTCTATCGCTGATTGTGCCGCAGGATTTGATTGTACAGGTGCGCGATCGCCAGGAACTTTGGATGGGTTCCATTGTTGGAATTGAGCCGTTTGCCTCAACCAATATTCTGATCAATAACATCCAAGTTTCTTTTATGGCTCTGGCAGGCGGAATCACGGCTGGACTGCTGACCACCTACATTTTGCTGCTGAATGGAGCGCTGATTGGGGCGATCGCTGCTCTAGTAGGGCAAAACAATTTGGCTTATCCATTTTGGGCATTTGTTTTTCCACACGGTTCTCTAGAAATTCCCGCCATCTTTTTAGCAGCCGCAGCAGGACTTCTGCTTGCCAGAGCCATCCTATTTCCAGGACAGTATCGTCGAGTTGATGCACTAAAGCTCTACGCTCAGCAATCGGCTGAGTTGATTTTTGGTGTGGTGCCGATGCTGGTGATTGCCGGGTTCATTGAAGGCTTTTTCTCACCCAATCCTGGAGTTCCCGATTTACTGAAATACATTGTGGGGACTGGGCTGTTTATTGGGTTAATGGTCTATCTCAGGCAACAAAACCCTGTAAGGGCAAAGCATTCGGCAGGCGACTTGGGAAAATAGCGGAGGTAATTGTCCGAATGCTTTGCCCCTACTGTTGCTGCAACACTTGATGGATTGTTCTCACCAATTCCCTGGCAGTGTAAGGTTTGGGCAAAAATGCCTGAATGTTGGAGTTTACGGGTTCGGGGATTTGAGTGTTAGACAAAAGTCCGCTGACTGCAATAATTTTCACCTGCGGATCGATCTTTTTAAGTGTGCGAATCGCTGTCATGCCGTCCATTGAGGGCATCATCATATCAATCAACACCAGATTAATTTCATCTTTGCGCTGAACATATTGGGCGATCGCCTCAATCCCATCAGAAGCGGTTAACACTCGATAATTGTGGCTTTCCAACGAAGCTTGATTCACCTCTCGAATAGCAGCCTCATCATCCACGACTAAAATTAACTCACCTTCACCAGACACAGGTTCATCTTCCTGGACAGACAGTGTCTCAACATCCTGCACCGCAGGAATATAGATCTTAAACTGGGTGCCACTGTCAACCGAACTTAAGACCTCCACAAAACCGCCGTGACTTTTGACAATGCCAAGCACCGTAGAAAGTCCTAAACCTGTTCCTTTACCTAACTCTTTTGTAGTGAAAAAGGGTTCAAAGATTCGATCCAGTGCTTCTGGAGGAATGCCCATTCCCGTATCTGCGACTGAAACCATCACGTATGCACCAATCTGAGCATCTAGGTTCATTCGCGTATAGTTTTCATCAATCCACAGATTTGTTGCACTCAGGCTCAGCATTCCCCCGTCCGTCATCGCATCCCGAGCATTCACACAGAGATTCATCAGTACCTGGTGGAGTTGCGTTGCATCTCCAGACACTAGCCACAAATCGTTCGGTAAATCTAAATGAACCTCAACCGATTTGGGAAAAGTTTCTTGAACGATCTGCCGAATTTCTGATATCAAATGTCGGATTTGCAGCACCGTTCGCTTGCCTTCTACACCTCGTGCAAAAGAGAGAACCTGCTTAATTAAAGTTGCACCCCGTTTGGCGCTGTTTTGAATGTTTTCTAACAGCTGCTGGCGTTTGTTCTCCTGAATTTTGGAGTGCATTAGCAACAGTTGTGCTGACGCCAAGATCGGAGTTAGCTCATTGTTCAGATCGTGGGCAATGCCGCTGGCCAAGGTGCCAATACTCTCCATCCGCTGGGCTCGGAGAAACTGCGCTTCAAGCTGTTTTTTCTCGGTGATATCGGTGTTGACCACTAAAACGGCTCTAGGTTGCCCAGACTGGTCACGCATCAATGTCCAGCGGCTTTCAACCATGATTGGCTTGCCGGTTTGAGTCACTTGCTGTAACTCACCTTGCCATTCCCCAGTTTCAACAACGGTTTTGAAGGCAGTAGTGAGTTGAGGTGTGGTGACTGGATTGAGTAACTCGATCGCATTTTGCTCTAGAATTTCTTCTGCTTTCCAGCCATAGAGCCGTTCTGCGCCTTTGCTCCAAAACAGAATTTGATGGCTTAAGTCACGGACAAAAATCCCATCTGTGGCGACATCGAGCAGAGCAGCTTGTTCACAAATTTTTTGTTCTGCCTGTTTTTGCTCAGTTACATCAGTTTGGAATCCAACGAAGTAGAGCAGTTCACCCGTTTCTGATAAAACTGGAGAAATTTTTAGCTCATTCCAAAAGGGTTGTCCGTCTTTGCGGTAGTTCAGCAGTGTGGTTTTAATTTCTTGCTGTTGAAGAATTGCCTGCCTGAGCTGAGCAACTGTTTGAGCGTCGGTGTCTGCGCCCTGCAAAAAGCGGCAGTTGCGCCCGATGATTTCCTCTGACTCGTATCCTGTGATTCGAGAGAAGGCAGGATTCGCGTAAATAATTGGGTTATCGGGCTGGTTGGGATCGGTGATTAGAATGCCTTCTGAGGTAGCAGCCACAACGCGCGCCAGACGCAGGTTTTCGACTGCTATGTCTCGCATCGCAGCCTCACTGCGTTTACGTTCGGCGATCGCCGCTTGCTGTGCTGCCCAGGTTTGGTGATCGCGCTGCACCCGTTCCCAATAGTTCACAAAGAAGTCAGCCAGTGCAGGCTCACCTTCCGTTAAATCTTTAAAGTAGTTCTGGACTCGTCGATCAGCCTCATAAACCACGTTTGGATTAGACTCCATCCAAATATGGCAGGTTTTAATATAAGCAATAAAAAGAGTTAGATATTGATAGAGGGTCGCTCCCAACAATCGGCGTAGCTCAGTGCGACAACACTCAGCCCGATCATGTTGCAGGGCAATAAAAATTGCGCAGGTTAGGATGCTAGCTTCCAGTCCAGAATTTGGCTCCGGAAACTCTAATAGAGCAGATTGTTTTGCCAAAAAGTCTAAATGCTGGTCAACTTCGGTTTCGATGGGGGGAGAAGACTCCAGCAATTCTAGAATTTGGCACGACTCCATCCCCAATTCAAAAAGGGAACAGCTGTGGCAGATCATGCAGTACGGAACCGCACAAAAGCGAGACAAATAAGCAGAAAGTTTTTCCTTAAATAAGGCAGGCAGTGGATTGTTGACATAAAGCTGAAGAGTCTGATGCCACAAATTTTCTAGCACCAGAGGGTTCTGCATCGCTGGTGCAAAGAAAGGCGGAACAAATCCAAACCGCTGCTGAATTTCTGCCTGAATTTTCTCGCTGTAGTGAGTTTCATTGAACATGCGATGCTGAAGCAAGGGGTTGGGCCTCGCCGCTATCTCGTGAGGCTGGGTTGTTTTCATTCGCTTGTGTTGGAAAAACTTGTGTTTAGAAGCAGTCGAAATTGCTATTAGAAATTGTCAGAACTTAATAGCAATTGCTCTCCCGATTGAGAATTTTGTAGATGGGGCAAAACTGTCAAACTCAGGAGACTAACAAAACCAGGTAGAACAGATACTATTGCGAATCGAATGAATCAAAGGAGCACTGGGCGAACTGACCGCTGACTGTTTCTACGTCTGTTTTGGATGCAGCCTGTAGGAAGGGTCAGAAACGGTGAGTCAAACTGTAGGGAAAGGGCGATCGCTCAATCACCAGACGAGTGGCACAAGAAAAATGGAAGAGAAGTGGCACACGGTGAGTGAGATGCTTAGATTCATCTCATGCAGCCATCTTTTGATGGAGAAGTGAATAGAACTTATCTGTCTTTCTCTATCCATAGTAGTAGATTCGCCTTAGGAACTATACAAACCAACTCCTTTTGTAAATATCCTTAAAATTTGGACGCTCTTCGCAATATCTTTTTCTTATGAAGCTGCAAATAGGGACCTTCAAGCACGTCGATTTCATTCTCAGTTAGGAAGCCCGCTTCGCTAGTTCTTATGTTTATGCTGGAGCAGGAATATTTCTCACGCCTAGTGTAAATTAGCGGTTGCAATATGGTCGGAGCGAACGGAACTGAGACAGCGGGCGAGTTTCAAAAGAATAGTCTGGGTTGGCAACTTCAGCAGGTGCAGCAACGGGTTGAAGAATTCATCGAGCGATTGCTGTTTGGCAATGACCCAAATCGAAAACCAGCGTTTGATTGGTCATTGCCTGACTGGTTGCTAGAAGGGCTATTTTGGATGCTCGTGATTGCTCTAGTCGGTTGGGCTGGCTGGCAGCTTTATAAATTGCTCAATCCTTACCTTTTTCCTGCTGGGCGACTGCGGCGATCGCCTGCTCCATCAACAAACTCTCAACCTCAAGCATTAACCATCTCAGAGTGGTTGGGGCGATCGCGCACTGCCCAGCAGCAAGGAGACTACCGCGAAGCCTGTCGCTGTCTCTACATGGCAATGCTGCAAAACTTGAATGACAAAGAACTGATCCCGCAGCAGTTGAGCCGCACCGATGGCGAATATCTGCATTTGGTGCAGACGCTCAACCCACCTCAGCCCTATCAAACGCTGATTCGCACCCATGAGCAATTCTGCTTTAGTGATGCAGCAATCTCATCCGACACATTTGAGCGCTGCTGGCAGGCTTACCAGGAGATTCAGCCATGATCAAGAAATATCGGCTGTGGTTGGGCGTTGTGCTGGTTCTGATCGTGATCACTCTGGTTTTTGCTCCCCGCACTAGCCGCCTGATGCAAGGCTCAACCTACAGTCGATCGCCCGATGGCTATGGAGCCTGGTATGCCTATATGCAAGAGCGGGGCACTCCCGTGCAGCGTTGGCAAAGACCGCTTGAGGAATTGCTTAAGCCGCGTCAGCCTGGAACCGACAATCCTGATATGGTGCCGATTCGTTTTCCCACGGTTGATGATCTGGGAATGGATGGCACACTAGCGCAATCAGCACCGGCTACCTCAATGACATTGGTGCAAGTCAGCAGTGGATTGCCTTTGAATCTGTTTGACTGGGATTGGATCGCTCAAGGCAATGTATTGGTGCTGTTAGGCGTAAGGGGAACGGTTACAGCGGCTCCGTTTAGCTCGATGCTGGAAAGTTCGGCAGGTGGTGTCAAAGTTGAGACGAGCCGCCGTTCGCTGCAAACCCAATCTTTTTCCGCACCTGGGATGGAGGAGTGGGAATTTGAGGATTTGCTGAGAGATGCCCACGGAGCCGTCGTCTGGCAAGAAACAGTGGGACGGGGGCGCATCATTCTTTCTATTTCGTCCCATCTTGCTGCCAATGCCTACCAGGATGAGCCAGGAAATTTTGAGTTTTTGGCGCAACTGCTAACGGAAATCGGCAATCCGATTTGGGTGGACGAATATTCTCACGGCTACAAAGACGAAGCGGCGATCGCCCAGGAAAATTCAGAAAACATCCTCCTCTATCTGGCAAAAACACCGCTAATGCTGATCGCTGTGCAGGCAGGGATCATACTGCTGGCATTGATTTTGGGTCATCGGCGGCTGGGACCAGCGATCGCCCTGGAAACTCCCCCTGTAGACAACAGCAAAGCTTACATTCAAGCAATGTCAGGCGTTTTACAAAAAGTCAACTCCAGCAAGTTTGTGGTAGAAATGGTCGGCAAGGCAGAGCAACTGAATGTGCAGCGATCGCTCGGCTTGGGCAACGATTTACTGGAGCCAAAGGTCGTTGCTGCTGCCTGGACCCAGCAAACCGGACGACCCGCCGCCGAGTTAGCAGAAATCTTCGATTTAGCTGATAATCATGCTCAGATCAGCGAACGGGAGTTGCTAGTTTGGTTGGATAAAGTGAGGACAATGCGTCGTCACCTACCCAATTCAGTTATTTAATTCAGTTATTTAGATCAATTATTCAAATTAGAATCCAGCTTGTGAACGACTCCAACACGACCTTTATTCGTCTCGGTAAAGCCCTCAGCCAAATTGTGGTGGGTCAGCCCAATCTGGTTCAAGAACTAATGGTTGCGCTCCTATCAGGTGGGCATGTGATTTTGGAAGGCGTACCCGGTACAGGCAAAACACTGCTTGTTCGGGCGCTGGCGCGACTGGTAAAGGCAGATTTCCGGCGAATTCAACTTACGCCTGACGTGCTGCCCTCTGATATCCTGGGTACCAACATCTTTGACCTGAATACGCGTAACTTCACGCTAAAGCAAGGGCCCGTTTTCACCGAAATTCTGCTGGCAGATGAGATTAACCGCACTCCGCCCAAAACTCAGGCAGCCCTGCTAGAAGCAATGGAAGAACAGCAGGTGACGCTCGACGGGCAAAGCCTGCCCCTGCCAGATCTGTTTTGGGTGATCGCGACGCAAAACCCGCTGGAGTTTGAAGGCACCTACCCCTTGCCCGAAGCGCAACTCGATCGCTTCTTGTTTAAGTTAATCGTGGACTACCCGGAGCCAAAAGCCGAAAAGCAAATGCTGCTCAATGCCCAGGCGGGACTACAAACCAAGCGGCTCGACTTGGTAGAGCTAAAGCCCCTGGCAACGGTGGCAGACGTATTAGCGGCACGTCAGGCAATTCGCTCGATCCAAGTCGCTGAGAATTTGCTGGACTACTTGCTGGGACTGGTACACCGCACCCGCAAACATCCCGACTTGGCGTTGGGCGCGTCTCCCCGTTCCGCAGTAGCGTGGCTTCAGGCAAGCAAAGCAAGGGCCTGGCTGTCGGGTAGAGACTACGTCACGCCCGATGATGTGAAGGCGATCGCCTCTCCCCTACTGCGTCACCGTCTGATCCTGCGTCCCGAAGCCCAACTTGACGGACTCCAGTTGGATGGCGTGGTGTCTTCTTTGCTGAATCAGGTGGCCGTGCCGCGATGATCCCTGCTCCTCGCGTTTACCAATTGCTCTTGCTTGGAACTGGGGTAGGGCTGGGTCTAGCTGCTTTTGGCAGTGGCAATACCCGTCCTGCTTTGCTACTGGTTGCGTTAGGGCTCACCCTGACCTGGGATGTTCTCGTTCTGGGGCTGGCTTTTTGGGACAGTCGGCAGGTTAAATCTAGTCCGGTGAAAGTCTCCCGTGAGTCACTTCAGCGGCTCTCAATTGGGCAGGAGAATCCAGTTCGGCTAACGGTGAAATCGAGCGATCGCCCCGCTACCTTGCAAATCCGTGACTTTTACCCACCAGAATTTACTGCCACTCCACCGCTACTGGAACTGACGCTACCGCCCGACCGCGAGGAAGAACTCACCTACACCGTTTTTCCGGCAAAGCGAGGCGAATATCTGTTTGGCAATATCCAGGTGCGGCAGCTCGGAGCCTGGGGACTGGCATGGCACAGTTGGCGCATTCCTCAACCGCAAACGGTAGCCGTTTATCCCGATTTGTTGGGGTTGCGATCGCTCTCCCTGCGCTTGTCCCTGCAAAACAGCGGCAACATTCGTCGAGCAAAACGGTTGGGCATGGGCACCGAGTTTGCGGAGTTGCGAGAATACAGCACAGGCGATGATCCCCGCCTAATTGACTGGAAAGCGACTGCTCGTCGAAGTCGGCTGCTGCTGCGCGTATTGGAACCAGAGCAAGAACAAACGCTGATGATCTTGCTTGACCGGGGACGCCTGATGACGGCTCAGGTGAAGGGATTGGCTCGATTTGACTGGGGGCTGAACGCAGCTCTTTCACTAGCATTAGCGGGATTGAATCGAGGCGATCGCGTCGGTATCGGCGTATTCGATCGGCAGATGCAGGTCTGGGTGCCCCCGGAACGCGGACAAACCCAACTCACCAAACTCATCGAACGCCTCACGCCCATTCACCCTGTGTTGCTAGAACCCGACTATCTTGGAGCCATCACCCACATCACCAGTCAGCACACTCGCCGCGCCCTGGTCGTTTTAATCACCGATCTGGTAGACAAAACCGCATCATCAGAACTGCTGCTTTCGATGGGTCGCTTAGCTCCCCGCTATCTGCCCTTCTGCGTCACCCTGCGCGATCCCCAAATTGACATGCAGGCTCACACGCTAACTCAGAACATTCCCAGCACCTACGCTCGTGCTGTTGCTCTAGATCTATTGGCACAGCGTCAGGTAGCACTAGCAACTCTCAAGCAAAGAGGTGTGTTAATTCTGGATGCACCTGCCAATCAGATTACGGAACAACTGGTCGATCGCTATCTGCAACTAAAGGCCCGGAGTCAACTGTAGTAAGTATTGGAGAAGGGCGATCGCATACTTAAGAACTTCTAAACGCTAACCAGAGTTCCCCTAATTGGCTCCAAAATCTACTAGAGTGAAGTTTGGAATACGGCATTTGCGGCTGAAACAGGTCGAATCCGTATAGGCGAAACGATTGGCTCTGCTGTTGCAAGTTGACCGTGAGCCAAAATTGCTTTGAATGCTTGCCCTAAACTGTTAAATCTGAACCGCTAATTGAGGTTGTCGCATGTCATCGATCCGCGAACTGCATCGCCAACTAACCCATAAGGAACGTTCTGCTGTCGAAATTACGCAGGAAGCTCTAGAGCGCATCCAGGCACTAGAGCCAAAACTGCACAGTTTTTTGCATGTGACGGCAGACCACGCACTAGAGCAGGCGCGAAAGGTAGATGCCAAAATTGCAGCGGGTGAGGAAATTTCACCACTGGCTGGAATCCCGATTGGCATCAAAGACAACCTGTGTACGCGAGGCATTCCGACAACCTGCGCCTCTCGGATTTTAGAGAATTTTGTGCCGCCTTACGAATCTGCTGTCACTGAAAAGCTAACGGCAGCAGGGGCAGTGATGGTCGGTAAGACGAACCTGGATGAGTTTGCGATGGGTAGCTCTACCGAAAACTCGGCGTTTCAAGTGACGGCGAATCCCTGGGATCTGGAGCGGGTACCGGGTGGTTCCTCGGGTGGCTCGGCGGCAGCGGTCGCAGGCGGGGAATGTGTGGTAGCGCTGGGGTCTGACACGGGTGGCTCGATTCGCCAACCTGCATCGTTGTGCGGCATTGTGGGGATGAAGCCAACTTATGGGCTGGTGTCGCGCTATGGGCTGGTTGCCTATGCGTCTTCGCTGGACCAGATTGGCCCGTTTGGTCGGTCGGTGGAAGATGCAGCGATTTTGCTAGGGGCGATCGCCGGTCATGATCCCAGAGATGCAACCAGCCTCAAGGTGCCGATTCCTGACTATGCCAGTGCGCTGAAGCCTGACTTAAAGCCCAGACGCAAGCTTAAAATCGGTGTAATCCAAGAAACCTTTGGGCAAGGCTTAGATCCAACAGTCGAGGCGACGGTCACAAAAGCAGTAGAACAGTTGCAATCGCTGGGGGCAGAAATTCAGGTTGTTTCTTGTCCGCAGTTTCGCTATGGTTTGCCAACCTACTACATCATTGCGCCTTCAGAAGCGTCGGCAAATTTGGCACGATATGACGGCGTAAAGTATGGCTTCCGTACAAAAGATCCAGATAACTTGCTGTCGATGTATACCGAGACTCGCGCTCAGGGCTTTGGGGCAGAGGTAAAGCGACGAATTATGATTGGCACATACACGCTTTCAGCAGGCTATTACGATGCTTATTACCTGAAGGCACAAAAGGTGCGGACGCTGATCAAACAAGACTTTGAGCAGGCGTTTGAGAAGGTAGATATTCTGGTTTGTCCCACTAGTCCCACTACCGCATTTAAGGCTGGTGATAAGACATCTGACCCGTTGAGCATGTACCTAACTGACCTGATGACGATTCCGGTTAATCTGGCAGGGTTGCCCGCCATTAGCTTACCTTGTGGATTTGACGATCAGGGTTTGCCGATTGGGCTGCAACTGATTGGCAATGTCCTCCGTGAAGACCTGCTGCTGGAGGTTGCTTATTGCTATGAGCAATCGACTTCCTGGCATCAGCGATCGCCCCAACTCTAAAAATCGCATTTTCAGCCAGAACGCTTTAGATTAGAGAAGTTTACAATCTAGACCTTAAACCCCAAGCCATTACGTATCGGGATTATGGTTAAAGCACTGTCGCCGTTCCTGAAGGTTTTTCTGGCTGTGGCGAGTCTTGTGGCGATCGCCTACACCGCAACTTGTGTTTATTTATTCATGCGACAAACGCGCATGATCTTTTTTCCGTCGCCCTACATTCAGACGACACCGACAGAGTTTAACCTGCCCTATGAGGAGGTTTGGATTCCGGTTGCTGAAGGTGGAGATCAAACCGAGAAAATTCATGGCTGGTGGATTCCGGCACAGTCAGAGCGGGTTTTGCTTTATTTGCATGGAAATGGGTCTAATATTGGCGCGAATGTGGTTCAGGCAAGTCGGTTTCACCAGTTGGGCTTTTCGGTGTTGCTGATTGACTATCGCGGTTATGGCAAGAGTGAGGGCGATTTTCCAACGGAGGCTTCTGTTTATACAGATGCTCAAGCTGCCTGGGATCATCTGATTCAGCAAGGAATTTCATCGGATCAAATTTTTATCTATGGGCATTCGTTGGGGGGAGCGATCGCCATCAACTTAGCAACTCAAAATCCAACTGCGGCTGGGCTGATTGTGCAAAGCTCGTTTACCTCAATGCGCGAGATGGCAACCTATGCCAAAAATCTGGAGATTTTTCCGCTGGCTCTGTTGCTGACGCAGCGGTTTGATTCTTTGCAGAAGCTCCAGGCAAATGGGGCATCGGGGGAAAAGCCATTGCAAATGCCTGTGCTGTTTATTCATGGATCTGCTGATACTCAGGTGCCTTCTGTGATGAGTGAGGCGCTGTATGCGGCTGCACCGGAACCGAAGCAAATATGGCTGGTACCAGAGGCGGGACACAATAATGTGGCGGATGTGGCAGGGGCAGAATACCTTCGGGTGGTGCGACAATTTGTTGAACGGGCAAGTGTAGCCAGTCTGCAATCTCAAGATCGGCAAAAATAATACCAATCTAAATAGAGCTTGCGATAGATCAAACCTCCAAAGGGGCTTGGCAGTTACTCATAGGATGACCAACCTTATAATTAAGCCAAAAGCAGAATTTATCTTCGCTGAAAGAGACTGAAATTGTGGTGGAAGAAGCGCTAAAGCTGTTTTTCTCTTACTCGCATAAAGATGAAGCGTTGCGGGATGAGCTTGGCAACCACTTGAAAATCCTGGAGCATCAACAGCTAATTGCAAGCTGGCACAATCGCAAAATTTTGCCAGGGGATGAGTGGGATCACCAGATCACCGTCAATCAAGATACGGCTGATATTATTCTGCTGTTGATTAGCTCAGACTTCATTGCCTCCAAATATTGCTGGGATATTGAGATTAAACGGGCAATGGAGCTGCACGAGTCGGGTAAAGCCTGCGTAATTCCAGTCATTTTGAGGAGAGCTGACTGGAGAGGTGCCCCTTTTAGTAAGCTACAGGCTGTTCCTAAAAATGCCCAACCCGTAACCAGCTTTTCTGATCGGGATGAAGCTTTCGAGTTTGTCACCCAACAAATTCGACAGGTAGTGGAAGGTTTAATCGAACACCGCAGAAGGCTACGAGAGCAGCAGCAAAAAGACAATGCGATCGCCGCCTACCGCCAGAAGTTTGAAGAATTTGCAGCCGATGGCGAAATTTCATTTGGTGAGCAGTTCTTGTTAGACGACTTGCAGCAAAAATTGAAGCTAACCGACGCAGATATACAGGCAATCAAACAAGGCATCCTCAACCCTGTTGCTGACCCTCAACAGGTAGAGCGCTACCGTCAATTGTTTCTGAAAGCGATCGCTCAATACGGCTATCCATTTAGCGACAAGGTTCGCACTGAGTTGAAGCTGGTGCAAACCCATCTAAACTTGAGTGACACCGACATCGCTCAGGTTGAAGCACCAATCATCGCCCAAAAACAAGCAGAACAGCAAGAACAGCAAAGGCAAGCAGAAGCCCTCAAACAACAATTTCTAGGACAGCAGAGCGCAGCAGACCTGAATCCAGGGCAACCTTCCAGTCCATCACGATTTTCAGATTATGCAGGGGCAGAAGTTGATGCGGCGGAGCTGGACAGTTTAGCTGACCTGTTTCAAGGGGAAGTTCCCGATTTGGGGACGGCTTGGCAAGCAGAAGTCCTTCTACAATCTTTGGAACAGCAGAGTGCAGCAGACCTGAAGCACGAGCTAATTGCTCAAGGATCTACAACTGATGACCTCAGCTCAGAACGGGGAATTGACTACACCAAACTGCGCGACCTGCTGAAAGCACAGGACTGGAAAGCAGCAGACGAGGAAACCTATAAGGTCATGATTCGGGCAGTCGGAAAAAAGAGCGGAAATTGGTTTACTTCAGATGAGTTATTGAATTTTCCCTGCACGGACTTGAAGACCATTGACTCTCTCTGGGTGAAGTACAGCAACGGCAAGTTTGGCTTTAGTGTACAAAAGGAAATTTATCTGGAGTGTGGCGGTATTCCAGACGGGAAGTACCATGAAGAGGCACTTGAGAAATTTGGCGATCGCGTCGGATGGCGAAAGAACAAAAAATGGAAGTTTAATGTGACATATAACACCTCGTCGCCAAAGGGACACCTACCGTGTTTTTTTCGTCACCTCTCGTCACATGTTTTGGCTTTGCGTCGGTTCTTCTCTCGCATCGAGACTTGTAAACTGTAGCAGATAAACGCTTCAGCCCGAGCCAAAAGTTTTATTTCACAGCCTCTCCACACGGAAAAATAGATATTTCGAGGATCTGTTACTTGGAACCAAAGTCCTACACAATCCAGTCAAAAGTTAAGCTTTGGTAGGGGCGGGTTTCGCTACCAAACCTTGATTCTACAAAGAGACTAATTGATGCCCCTACATACAAAACCCTACATACAATAAGCTCCCAGCTTCTCAAAGATGCTAGAGATCTGAAACTGGGGATCTGGGTGGAAAAGGGGCGATCGTTTACCATACAACCAGTAATATCAGATCTCCCTAGTGCCTTAAGCCTAAATCATGGCAGCAAAAGACATTTTTCATGATGCCGTCCGCCGTGCCCTCGAAAAAGACGGTTGGCTAATCACCGACGATCCTCTTTTCCTACGATTTGGAGGATTGGAGATGTATATCGATCTGGGTGCCGAACGTCTTCTTGCTGCTGAACGCAATGGGGAAAAAATTGCGGTTGAGATCAAAAGCTTCATCAGCCCCTCAGCAACCAGCGAATTTAGCACAGCGTTGGGGCAGTTTCTGAAATATCAGCTTGCCCTCGAAGAAGTACAGCCCGATCGCTTGCTTTACCTCGCCATCCCCGCAGATGCATATCGCGACTTCTTCACCCTAGAACTGCCTCGACTATTGGTTCAACGCTATCAGGTTCGGTTGATCGTCTACGATCCAGAGGAGGAGGTGATTATCCGATGGCGAACGTAGAGCAGTATCGGCAGTTGGTTCAAACGTTATTGCTGGAATACAGCAACATCAAAGCCAATAACGAGGAGGTGGAGGCTGAAGCGATTTTTGATGTAGAGCGCGATCGCTATCAGGTTGTTCATGTCGGCTGGTCAAACAAACACCGAGTCTATGGCTGCATTTTACACGTAGACATTAAGGATGGCAAAATTTGGATTCAACACGATGGCACTGAAGGCGGCATTGCCAATGAACTAGTGGAACAAGGCGTTCCTAAGCACGATATTGTGTTGGCGTTTCATTCTCCCTTTAAGCGTCAATTTACTGAGTTTGCGGTGGGTTGATTCTAAAACTGTTCATATAGCCTCCGCTCAGTACAATTGGCAACACGAGCTGAAATTATAGGCGATCGTCCCTCCTCACCAGGCTCACATCACTAAAAACTGCGCGATCGCCCCTTCAAATAACAATGACGACACTGAGAACGAGGCGATCGCACTTTTAGATGAGGAAAACGTCACTGAAAACTGCGCGATCGTCACTTCAAGTGAGGATTGCGTCACTGAGAACTACCCGATCATCACTGCGAGCGAGGAAAACGTCACCGAGAACAGAGCGATCGTCGCCTTGAGCAGCGATCACAGAGATTTGGAGCGGTGACTTGCCAGAAATTACTGATTTCTTGAACAGGGGCGATCGCTTTTCAGCATGATTACGAAGTTAGCGCAACCTGAACTGAGGGCACTTATAAAGTGGCTGACCCAATCAATCCAGATACATCAGCGGTTCACCTACTCAAGAAACTCACTATGATTCCTAATGTCGTTAGCGCTGAACTTTCCGATGAAGACCAGGCTGTTATCATGGCTGCCATCACCACAATTCGTGAAAAGCTGCCATTTTCAGTGAATCTCACCCTATCTGAGCGACGGGCAAAGGCAAAAATGGGCGACAAAACCCGCGCTTTTGTCGAAAAGTCTATGGAATTTGCCACTCATCATCCTGATTACCTGCCCCGCTTGTTTGACCTGGAAGAGATGCGTCGAGATGTAGAGCTGTTTGCAGCCCTATATCCCGTGCTGATGGAATTGATTCATCTTCAAGAACTGGTTCAAGACACCTACACCACTGTTGGGCAGGAAGCCTATGCAGCCGCACGGGTAGTTTACAAGTCGGCTAAGACAAATGGGCAGGGTGCAGGGCTAGATGCCTCGATTGTAGAGATGGGACGGCGATTTGCTCCAAAGACGAGTAAATCTCAATCTGAGATCCAAGCGTAGTGGCAACTGTTTGACAGGGCTAGGACGTGCTTTAAGAGTTCTAGCCCCCCTCCACCGTTAAAACTGCTGGTTTTTCTCGAATGCGGGATTCGATTGGCTGGATTTTTTCGACGAGTTCGATTAGCTGGCTGTAGTCGGGTAGGGGGACGTTGGGGATGTAGCCGGAGTCGCCGATGATGTTGGAGGGGGCTTGCTGCATGGCGGTTTCGATTTGCTGCTGTTGGTTACGCTCAACGGTGGGAGCTAGCAAAACGGAACCGGGGGGAATAGGGCGGCTAGTATGGAGGACTCGAAATTTGGTGTCGCGAAATTGGCTTCGGAGGTTTTGAAAGTCGTCTTCGGATAGGGCTCCGGCGGCAATCGCCCCTTCATCTAGCCATTCCAAAACGGTTTTTGGAGTGGGGGCAAGGCGCACTTCAGCTAGGGTTAAGCCATACAGGTCGTAGAGCGGTAGGTAGTAGCCTGCGGCGGAGCCGGGTTCTCCTAATGCGATTGTCCGGTTGGCGAGGTCGCCAAGGGTTTGAATCTGGCTTTCGTCCCGCACGACGATGACCGAGCGCAGGTTGTTGATGCCTTGCATCGTGAAGATGGGAACGTATTGCTGACTGCCGATGGCGATCGCTGCCAACCCCGGTGAGGCAAACACCATTGACCAGACCTGCCGCTGAATCTGCTCAACGGCAGCAAGTTCGTTAAAGGCGGGTTCTAGTTCTACGATGGCGCGGGTTTGTCCTGCCAGGTACTCTCTAAAGCGCTCGTATTTTTCTACTGTGTCGGCTGTGTCGTAGCTAATAATGCCGACCACCAATTTGCCAGCCGGATCGGCTGAGTCGTGGGTACAGCCGCTTAACCACAACCCGAGGGTGAGAGCCAGCATCAACAAAGACACCAGCAGCAAGCGACGACGAAGCAAGCGCTGCTTTTTAGCATCGATTTTGGAAGGGCGGCGGGGAGTCGGCAAAGCTTAACCTCGTTTATTAACTAAGCTCAGCGCTGAGGGAGGGTTCTAAGGAGAGTTGGGCTGTTCCAGTGTGGGCGATCGCCGCCTCCACAAAACCTCTAAACAAGGGATGGGGGCGGCTGGGGCGCGACTGAAACTCTGGGTGAAACTGAGTCGCGATGAAGAACGGATGACCGGGAAGCTCAACAATTTCAACGAGCCGCCCGTCAGGTGAGGTGCCACTGATGGCATAGCCCGATTCCAAGAAGAGATTGCGGTAAGCGTTGTTGAACTCATAGCGATGGCGATGCCGCTCGTAGATTACCTCTTCCTGGTAAAGGCGGTCTGCCAAAGTATTGGGAGCAATACGACAGGCATAAAGCCCCAGTCGCATCGTGCCGCCCAGGTCTACCACGTCCTGCTGTTCGGGCAGCAGGTTGATGACTTTGTTTCTAGATTCAGCATCAAACTCGGCACTGTTGGCATCTTCCAGCCCAACGACATGGCGCGCCCATTCAATTACCGAACACTGCATTCCCAGGCACAATCCTAAGAATGGGATTTTACGATCGCGCACATATTCAACCGCAGCAATCTTGCCGTTGATGCCACGAGTGCCAAACCCACCGGGTACGATGACCCCATCAATGCCCTGCAAATATTCAGCCGCATCATGAGTTTCCAGTTCTTCTGAGTTGACCCAGCGCAGGTTGAGATCACCACCCATTGCGATCGCCGCATGGCGCAACGCCTCCACCACTGATAGGTAAGCATCACTCAGCCGCACATACTTGCCCACGATCGCAATCTCAATCGGGTGCTTAGGGCGATAGAGCCGATCGACCAGCGTTTGCCACTGCGTCAGTTCTGGTTCTCGCTGCGGCAAATTTAACAAACTCAAAGCCTGTTGTGCCAAGCCCTCCTGCTCCATCATCAGCGGCACTTCATAAATGCTGCCTGCATCCTGTGAGGTAATCACACACTCGGCTGACACATCACAAAACTCCGACAGCTTTTGCTTGAGTCCAGGTGGAAGGGGGCGATCGCTGCGACAAACTAAAATGTCTGGCTGAATTCCAATCGAACGCAACTCCTTCACCGAATGCTGCGTCGGCTTCGTCTTCATCTCTCCCGCCGACGGAATCCAGGGAATCAGCGTCACGTGCATATAAACTACATTTTGCCGTCCCACATCCTTACGAAACTGGCGAATCGCCTCCAAAAACGGCAGCGACTCAATGTCTCCCACCGTTCCCCCAATTTCTGTAATCACCACATCCGGATTCGTATTCTTCGCCACCCGCAGAATCCGTTCCTTAATCTCATTCGTGATATGGGGAATCACTTGCACCGTGCCCCCCATGTAGTCGCCCCGCCGCTCCTTATTCAGCACCGCCTGATAGATCGAACCCGTCGTCACACTATTGAGCCGCGACATCGACGTATCCGTAAATCGCTCATAGTGTCCCAGGTCCAGGTCCGTCTCCGCCCCATCTTCCGTGACAAACACCTCACCATGTTGAAACGGACTCATCGTACCCGGATCAACATTAATGTAAGGGTCAAGCTTCAGAATCGACACCGAGTAATCTCGCGACTTCAGCAACCGCCCCAAACTCGCCGCCACAATCCCCTTTCCAATACTGGAAACCACGCCGCCCGTAACAAATACAAACCTAGTCATAGAAGTGAGAAGTTAGGAATTAAAAATGCAGAGCTGGTAGACAAAGCTTAAGAAATTCAGACCATGTCCATAACCCATTCATTGTGCCATAGGCGCTTCTGATTGCCAGGAAACAGACAGCTTTTCTTTGAATTCACCTATGCAACAGAGCACAGCAAAACCTTGCCGCCCACCGATGCGAAGCGCGCCATGCCACCCATCTCCAATCCTTTGCGGAGGGGGTCTGGGGGACGCGCTTCGTCCCTCAGTGGGGGTTTGGGGCTAGCCCCCAAAAAAGGACTTAGCTAGAGTCAACAATTTCTAAACAGCAACAGCTTAATCCTCAAACACACTTCCATCCTTACGTGTAAAGACCCACCCCTGATCGCCGTGCTTTGCCACCAAATCATCATCCGGGTAAACCCCCTGATCATCAGGCGTGCGATCGCCCACCTCCAAATAAACCGCCACCTGCTCAGAACGATTCACCAAATGATGGCCATTCGCCTCACCCGCCGGAAACCCCGCCGCCATTCCAGCCGTGAGAATCTGTTCACCCACATCTGTAATCAACGTCAGTTCACCTGACAACACATAGATAAACTCATCCTGCTTGGTATGCCAATGTCGCAGCGCAGACTGCCCCCCAGGCTGAAGCGTCACCTGATTCACCCCAAAATTCGTCAAACCCACTGCATCTCCCAACCGTTGCTTTAGTCGTCCTGACACCCTTGGCTTGAACAAGTCAGGATAATTGGAACCTTGCCTAATTGGGACATTTTTCGGGTCAATAATCATCGCAATTTTGAGGTTAACGGTAGGGAGAGTAACCTGGATTCAGTCACTCAACTTGCCTGAATCCATCAGTTTCGCAACTTCCTCCTGCGTCAGGGGAGATGGAGGAATCTTGCCACTAAGAATTTGATTACAAATATCAACACATGCATTGCAGATGAAAACACCTGGACCTGCAATCAGAGTATCAACTTGTTCACTATTTTTGCGACAAAACGAACAGCAGGGTTCCAGCTTAGGTTGAGAAGAAGTATTTGTAGTCATAGTTTGAATCTCCTGGAATGAATTAGGTTGACTTTGATCTTGAAGAAGCGATAACTGCTCTCTCAGTTGATGACGAGATTTATGTAAACGCCCTTTCACAGCACTGATCGAAATCTTTAAACGATTTGCCACTTCTTGCAGGCTGAACTGCTCATGGTAGAAGAGTAGAATTGCCGAGCGATTCTTCGGGGATAAAGTATCAACTGCTTCTAGCAACGCAGTTTGAAGTTCTTCCCGTTCTACTACTAGCTGAGGGTCAGATGAACTGCCCTCGGTCACTGGCAGCTCATCTACCAAATTCCCTACCGTCACCTCAAGGGAAAAACAGATTACCTTACGGCGGCGCAAGTCATTCCGACAAATATTCAGAACAATGCCATAGAGCCAACTCTTAAAGCGGGTTGGGTCATTCAGTTTTTGTAGTGACAGATAAGCTTGTAGCATTGCATCTTGCACAAGCTCCTGAGCCAAGTCTCGATCACCGATGATTTGCGTAGCAAGGCGTTGTGCCATGGGTTGATAACGCAACACTAGCTGACCAAATGCAGCTTTATTTCCCTGCTGTGAAAGAAGAACTAACTCCAAATCACTTTGTTCGGACACGCTTCTCTCGCTAAACAACTCTACTGATTAATAGTGGTAGGGTGGGAAAAAAAAGTTACTCACCGTTCAGCAGTGCGTTTTTAGTTTATAGTCCAGACTCATGAGTTCAGTTAGGTCAGGTATGGGCAGGTTCAGCAGCTTCACGTGGAGTACAGGCATCAGCTTCATGTCAATCATGGGAACGGCAGGAATGGTAGGAACAGCGGCGATCGCCCAGACAAACCAACCCTTATCCGTCGTCTACCCACCCAATAACCACGAAACCACCGCCAACCAAATCTTTCTCATTGGCACCGCCCCAGCTGAAGGTGAAGTCCAGGTAAATGGGGAAGCGATCGCTCGTAGCCCCGCCGGACATTTTGCCCCCAGCTTTCCGCTGCAACTCGGCGAAAACGTATTTACTCTGCACTACCAGGAGCAAGAATTAGTCGTCCGAGTCAACCGAGTTTCAGCCGATCCGCCTGCACCTGTGGGAACAGCCTTTGCTGAAGGATCACTTACCCCTGCCGTGGATATTTCCCGACAGCCCAACGAACCGATTTGCTTTAGTGCGATCGCCCCCACCAACGCCACCGTTTCCGTCAGCTTGGGCAATCAAACCATTCCGCTTTTGCCCCAAAACACTACCGATCTACCGCCCAACTCTGCCGTTCTAACGCTGCAAAACCAGCCTGTCACAGCTACCGCCAATACCTATCAGGGATGTGGCGCAACAACCCAGATAGGCAACTTAGGGCAACCCCAATTTGAGCTAACCCTGAACGGCGAAACCGTTCGCCAGCAAGCCCCTGGAACCGTAGAAATCCTTTCCCCTGTGCAATTTCAGGTCGTGGAAGTAACTGCCGCTTCCGGCACCGCCCGTACTGGACCCAGCACTGACCATTCCCGCCTTACCCCTCTACCCACCGGAACTAGAGCCACCGTCACCGGACGAGAAGGCGAATGGTATCGCCTCGACTACGGAGCCTGGATTCGGGCAACAGAAATCCAGGTTTCCGAGAGTCCCGTGCCACCGCGATCGCTGATTCGCAGTATTCGGGCTGAACAGCTTAGCGATCGCACTCAGATTACCTTTCCGCTCCAGGTGCCCGTCCCCGTTAGCGTCAACCAGGGCAGCGACACCTTTACCCTGACGCTCCACAACACCACTGCTCAGACCGACACCATTCTGCTCAACGATGATCCCTTAATTGAACGGCTGTCCTGGCAGCAGATTTCCCCTGACCAAATCCAATACACCTTTCAGCTCAAAACCAAACAGCAGTGGGGCTACGAATTGGCGTATGAAGGCACCAGTTTAGTGTTGTCCCTACGACATCCACCCGAAATAGCGGACAACAGAAGCCAGCCCCTAGCCGGAATCAGCATCCTACTCGATCCAGGGCACGGTGGACCTGAAGATTTAGGGTCACGCGGGCCAACGGGCTATCCCGAAAAAGAGATAAACCTGGTGATGGCGAACCTGATTCGCGATCGCTTAATCGCACGCGGAGCCACGGTTTACATGACCCGTGAAGGTGACGCAGACTTGTATCCGCAAGACCGAGTAGATTTGATTAACCAATTGGAGCCAGCGATCGCTCTCAGCATCCACTACAATGCCTTACCCGATTCTGGTGACGCAGCCAACACCGCCGGAATCGGCACCTTTTGGTACCACCCTCAAGCGCACAGCCTAGCCGTATTTCTGCACAACCATCTGGTTGAAACTCGCGATCGCCCTTCCTACGGTGTCTTCTGGAATAACTTGGCACTCACCCGTCCCAGCATTGCTCCCTCCGTACTACTAGAACTCGGCTTCATGATTAACCCAGAAGAATTTGAGTGGATCGTTGACCCAGAGGAACAGGAGCAGTTGGCGGAGGCGATCGCAGAGGGCATTACTGAATGGTTTCAGACATCAGAAGAATGATCAAACGTAGTATGGGCAAAGAGCATCAACTCGTGCCCTTCAAGAAGCTACTGTATGTGAACGGGCGTTCGATTTTGGTGCACGATCGCTTGCGTTCCACCTAATCGAAAGCAGGTTTCCGATTTAATTTTTCCTACTTGACACAATCTAATTCACAATCCCATTTCTAACGCTCTATCTCCTCGATCGCCTTCGGCACACCTGCCGTTAGCACCTCATGTCCTGCTGAAGTCACCAGCACATCATCCTCAATCCGAATACCAATGCCGCGCCAGCGGAGGTCAACTTCTGGCTGTCCCTCAACGGGTTTGATGTCAGGTGCGATGTAAATTCCGGGTTCTACAGTAAGAACCTGTCCAGGTTCCAGGTTATGGGGCGTTTCACCGTGCTGGTACACCCCGACATCATGCACATCCAAACCAAGCCAGTGCCCAGTGCGGTGCATGTAAAAAGGCTTGTATTTTTCTTCTTTAATGATTTCCTCAATGTCACCTTGCAGCAGTCCCAAGTCCATCAGCCCTTCCACAATTACGCGCACGGCTGTGTCATGAATCTGACCGTAGGGGTTGCCCGGATGAACTTGGGCGATCGCCTCTAACTGAGCCTTTAGCACAATCTCATACAACGTCTTTTGCTCTGGCGTAAACTTGCCGCCTACTGGGAAAGTGCGGGTAATATCGGCGTTGTAGTAGTTATAGGCGCAGCCTGCATCGATCAGCAATAGCTCCCCGTCCTGCATTTGGCGCTCATTTTCGGTGTAGTGCAGCACGCAGGCATTCGCTCCCGAAGCCACGATTGAGGGATAGGCAGGCCCCATGCCACCTCGCAAGCGGAAGGTGTGTTCCATCTCCGCCTGCACCTCGTATTCATAGCGCCCTGGCTGGGTAAACTCCCGCGCCCGATTGTGAGCATCCACTGAAATAGCTGCTGCTGTACGCATTAGCTCTAGCTCAGCCGGACTTTTGATTTGCCGTAGAGAATGCAGCGTCGGAGCCGGATCTTCAATGGCGGTTGGACCTGTACCCCGCTTGGGATAGCTCCTCATCAAGCGCTGCCAGTGCTTCAGAATGGTGTCGTTGAAGGGGCGATCGCGCCCTAGCCGATAATAAATTCGGTCAGCCTTTTCCAGGTATTGGGGCAGTTTCTCATCGAGTTCAGCGATCGGATAAACCTCATCAGCGCCAAACCGTTCCTTTGCCGCTTCAACTCCTACTCGATAGCCCGTCCAAGTTTCCCGCTCCGGGTCCTTCGGCTGCACAAATAGCACAAACTTATGCTCTTCATGGTGCGGTGCCAAAACTGCGACTGCCTGCGGCTCATTAAAACCAGTCAGGTAAAAGAAATCGCTATCCTGCCGGAAGTTGTACTCCACGTCATTGTGCATCACCGCCATCGGCGCACTGCGAAACACCGCCGTTCCTTTGCCAATTCGTGCCATTAATTGCTCACGCCGCTGAGCATATTCCTGTTGCATTGCCATGTGCTGAGGTAGTGCAGATTAAGTGCAAATTAGGGGTTGACGGGATGTACGACTATTAGTCAGTGAACTAGAAGCTGTAGCTCAAGACTGTTACTCTTGTACCGCTTTCGGGCAAATCAGAGCGACGAATGGAAGTTGTGTCACTATTCACCCGTTGAATGGTGAAGCCTTCCATCAAAGCCAGAAATTGGTCTAGCGCTACGATGTCGCAAGCATTCGCGTCGGCTGCTTGGGTGCGATAGTGCGTCGGAATGACAACTTTGGGGTTGAGCGTTCGCACTGCCTGCACGGCTTCTTCGGGAGTGTAAGCTTTTGGGCCACCACCCACCGGAATCAGCGCTACGTCAGGACGACCGATTAAAATCTGCTGTTCAACGGTGATTGGAGAAGCAATGCCGCCCATGTGAACGACGTTAATTCCAGATTGATTCCACTTCCACACCACGTTGGTGCCAAATTGCCGTCCACCCAAGCGGTCGTGTTCAGTGCTGACGCCTGAGACTTCAAGTCCGTTGAATTGATAAACGCCTGGTTCAGCTAGCAAACGTGGGTTTCCAGGAATGCCTTCGACCACTCCTTCGTCTAGCAAACGACTGCTGATCATCACCAGGTCAGTGTCTACCTGAGGAGCACGGTATCCTGCTGTGCAGCCAATGGGACGAAATGGATTAACCAGAATGCGTCGTCCGCCGCCCGTGAACCGGAAACAGGTATGTCCTAACCACTGAACCGAAAGCGCCTCATTAGACTGAGCCTGAACAGGCTGAAACCGAGCGATCGCCCCGGTGGTTGCTGCTGCTGTCAGCACTGCTCCTGTATATCGAACAAACTGTCGCCGCTTCATAATCTCCTCACTTACACTGTGCCACCCTAGGTTTTACTGGGTGATCAAGCTGAAATCAGCAATATTAAGCTTACCGCTATCAGATAGCAATCAGGGCGATCGCTTTTTCCAGCCGTTGAGAAGATTCGCCCCTCTAGGCGTGAGGGCACGTTGACGAGCATTCTTATCTATCAAACTTGTTTATCAAAGTGGAGCGACAGAACCTGCTTATTCTCCAATTAGATAGCGAGTCGCGGAAAGCAAGTCGCTGTAAATGCAGGTTGGGGTAAATTTTTCCAGGTAAGTGCGGCTACGAATACCGCAGGTGAGGGCGATCGTCGGAACCCCTGTTGCCTGTCCAGCTAGAATGTCTGCCTCAGTATCGCCAATCATCCAGGCACACCGCGACAGCTCTGAAGCCGCTCTCTCTTGCTGGGAAGACTCCAAAGCCGATACCAAAAGCCGCGTTTTTTCATCTGCGTAGTTGCAGTAAGCTGCTGTCTCATCTTGAGTACCCCAGATTGCGCTAAACAGGTGAGTCAGCCCATAGTTCTGCAAAATTTGGATTGCCTGCGTTTGACAGCGCAGCGTCACCAACACTAATCGAATCCCTTTGGCATGAAGCATTGCCAACGCCCAACGCACACCCAACTGAAGCTGATCCTTATGTAGCAGCGTCGGCTGATTTACGATTTGGCTGACTCGCTGCAAAAACAAATCGATCTGCGCCTGCTGCAAACCCGATCGCATTGCAATTTCCAGGTCTGGCACCCGATCTTGCTTCATCTGCCAGAATTGCACCTTACTCAAAACTCGAATTGGCAGCGTTATTCCTTCAGCTTGGTAAATTGCCTGTACCTCTGCTAACCCAAGCCGATAGGTGCTGTAATACCGCTCAGATACGTCTACAATCGGCCCATCAAAATCGCAGAAAACCGTTGAACCAGGTGCTAACGCTGGGGCGAATTGATCTCGGCAACGCTGAAACTGAGACAAACCCGAAGCTACAACACCTGTCATTTAATGTTACCTATAGCAATCATCGTGAAATACTTCTTCACACTAGTCGAATAGTCATAAGCCGTCAACAATTTTTCAGCAAAACCATATTAGTATTTCTAATATGTCTCATACTTGCGCTGACGGAGTTTCCAGCAGCAGCGTCACAGGTCCGTCATTCTCAATCGAAACCTGCATCATTGCACCAAACTTTCCAGTTTCGACTTTTAAGCCGCTCTGCTGCAGTTTTTCTACGAATTGGTTATACAAAAAATCAGCGCTCGCCGGGGCAGCAGCCTTATCAAAGGAAGGGCGGCGACCTTTGCGGCAATCTCCATATAAAGTGAACTGGCTTACGACCAGCAGTTCACCCTGTATGTCCAAAACTGAGCGATCGAACTTGCCGCTTGCATCTGGAAAAATCCGCAGTTCCAGACACTTTCGCGCCATCCACTCCAGTTCTGCCTTAGTATCAGAATCGGCAATGCCAACCAGCAGGTTCAACCCACGCCCAATCAGACCGATGACCTCACCATCGACCACGACTTGGGAATGGGTAACTCGCTGAAGGACGACTCGCAAAGTTTTACTGATTGTCTACCTGCCAAAACCGCGACCGCGATTGGTAGAAGGCATACAAACACAAGCTTCGAGTTGCGATCGCAACTTCTCATGATCCAAATCTTGCCCAATCAGCACAAGCTGATTTTTCGGCGCAGTCTTCCACTCATCATCATCCAACGAAAACCGCTTACCGCTGAGGTGGAAAATATGGCGCTTCGGCTTGCCCTGCTCATCCCGGCTTTCATCAAACCAGAGAATGCCCTTCGCCCGAAACACGCTAGCGGGAAGCTGGTTATCCAGGAAATTCTGAAACTTCCTGATCGCAAACGGCTTATCGCTCAGGAAAGAAATTGAGGTGAACCCATCTACCGCCAAATGGTCTGAGTGATGGTGATGGTCATGATCGTGGTCATGAGCGCAGTGCCCATGATCATGATCACACTCTGAATGGTCGTGATGATCGTGCGCATGGTCATGATCGTGAGCTTCATGTCCGTGATCGTGGTCATGGTCGTGGTCGTGCTCAGACTTTGAACCATTCGAGTTGAAATATTTGTCAGATTCAAATAGCCCAACACTCAGAATTAGAGGCAGTGGCACCTGCGCCTGAGTTGTCCGTAAAATTCGAGCACCTTCCTTGACCTCACGAATTTTAATTTCCAGCAAATCCAGGTCGGCTTCGTCAACCAGGTCAGTTTTGTTTAGCAGAATGATGTCGCCATAAGCGATTTGGTTGTGCGCCGCCTGACTGTTAAACAAGTCAAGGCTGTAATTTTCCGCATCGACTACCGTAACGATGGAGTCGAGTCGGGTTAAATCGCGCAGTTCCGTTCCCAAAAACGTCAGCGCAACAGGCAGCGGGTCTGCCAATCCAGTTGTTTCAACGACCAGATAGTCGATCTGATCCTGACGCTCCAAAACTTTGTAAACCGCTTCCATCAAATCGTTGTTGATGGTGCAGCAGATGCAGCCATTGCTCAGCTCCACCATGTTGTCGTCGCCTGTGGTGATCAGCAGCTCATTATCGATGCCGATTTCACCAAATTCATTCACCAAGACTGCGGTTTTCAGTCCTTCCTGGTTAGTCAGAATATGGTTGAGGAGAGTGGTTTTACCGCTGCCCAGAAAGCCTGTGATGATGGTGACGGGCAACCCTCGCTTAAGGTCATCCATTGCTTCAGATTGGTTAGGAGTGACTACAGATGTCATGGCACAGTGGTAGAAAACGTCAAAAAGTTAGGAGAATGGTGAAAAGCCGAGCGATCGCCAAAGACTAATCTATGAATCTTTGTTTGATCTGCACTCTCCATTATGACTGATCATTATCACCGATCTATTCTGGGTTGCTAGCCTGAAATTGAAGTAACTTCTCCAATACCTATATCCTGTCCCATTCCTCTACCCTGTCATGCCCTTAACGCTCTATAACACCCTCACTCGCCACAAAGAATCTTTTGAACCCCTAGAACCCGGCAAGGTCCGGATGTACTGCTGCGGCGTGACCGTTTATGACTACTGCCACCTGGGTCATGCCCGTTCGTATATCGTGTGGGACACAGTGCGGCGCTATTTGCAGTGGCGTGGCTACGACGTGCGCTATGTGCAAAACTTTACCGACATCGACGACAAAATTCTGAATCGGGCAAGGGCTGAAGGCTCCACCATGCAGGACGTGGCAGAGCGCTACACCCAGTCTTACTTTGAAGACATGGCTCGGCTCAACATTCTTGAAGCCGACGCATATCCCCGCGCTACGCATACCCTGGACGGCATCAAACGTCTGATTCACGAACTAGAGCAAAAAGGCTATGCCTATCCTGCAGAGGGCGACGTTTACTATACCGTGCGAAACTTTCCCGAATACGGCAGGCTATCGGGACGCAGGCTCGAAGATATGAAAGCTGGGGCAAGTGGTCGAGTTGAAGCTGATCCCGAAGCACAAAAGAAACAAGACCCGTTTGACTTTGCGTTGTGGAAAGCAGCCAAACCTGGAGAACCTGCCTGGGAATCCCCCTGGGGAGAAGGTCGGCCGGGTTGGCACATTGAATGCTCGGCAATGGTGCGCGAAGCGTTTAGAACCCCAGACGGAACATTAGCAGACACAATCGACATTCATGTCGGTGGCGCTGACCTGGTGTTTCCGCATCATGAGAATGAAATCGCCCAATCAGAAGCAGTTACAGGAAAACCGCTAGCGCAGTACTGGTTGCACAACGGCATGGTCAATGTGGGCGGCGAAAAGATGTCCAAATCGCTGGGCAACTTCACCACAATCCGCCAGCTTTTAGATGCACCGGATGCACCAGACCCAATGGCGCTAAGGCTGTTTGTGTTGCAGGCACAGTACCGCAAACCGATTGACTTTACCGAGGAAGCGATCGCCTCTGCCAAAAATAGCTGGGAAACGCTCCAGGACGGACTGCTATTTGGCTACCAGTACGGCAAACAATTGGGCTGGACAGACACAGACGATTCTTCCTTTGGCAACCCAGAGTACATGCGAATTCCTTCTGAAAGCGAAGCCGTCCAGCGCTTTCAGGAATCAATGGACGACGATTTTAATACGCCAGGGGCGATCGCCATCCTCTTCGAGCTAGCCAAAGCCCTACAAAAAGAAGGAAACTTGCTGGTTCACCAGGGCAAAGCCAGCACCGATGCTCAAATCATCCGCGAGCAGTGGCAAACGCTAGTCTGCCTTGCCCAAGTTCTAGGACTGGAAGCAAAACCCAGTACAGAGCCGCAACAAGCCGATTCCCCAACTGACGCTGAAATTGAGGACCTGATCCAACAGCGGCAGGAAGCTCGGAAGGCAAAAAACTTTGCAGAGAGCGATCGCATCCGTGATGAACTCAAAGCTAAAGGCATCATCCTGGTTGACCAACCAGGCGGTATCACTACCTGGCACCGCAGCTAAATTTCCTCTGAACTGTCCTTACACTCCTGAGCAAGCATTGAATTCTGAATTTTTGCCAAAGTGAAATGGGGCGATCGCATCGTTAGCAAACTTTGCTTTCTGAGGGGCAACCGCCCTTCACATTTACCGGACAGGCTCACTCTGTACTCGTAGAGAAGGAAAGGACGATCTGCTGCCAGTAGATTACACTGCTAGTGAGTCCTGCTAAACCGCCTGTCTCAGGGAAAAAGAATGGACACCAAACTAGAACTGATGTTCGATCACGCCGAAATCAGCAATGTGGTCAATCGGTTTGCCAGCAGTCTAGATTTACAAGATTGGAATCAGTTTCGTTCTTGTTTCTTGGATGAAATCGAAGCTGACTACTCCGACTTACGAAACGAGCCTGCGATCAGAGTCAAAGCCGACGATTTTGTCGCGTCAAGACGCACTGCCCTTAGCAGTCTCAAAACTCAGCATCAGTTGACTAACCTCAACCTGACGATTGAGACAGACGAAGCGACCTGTGTGTCCTGTGTCGTCATTAACCGATTTCACCCCCATTACACGGGTGTGAACCGCTTTAACACGCACGGCTATTACATCCACACGCTAACGAGAACGCCTAAAGGCTGGAAAATCAGCAAAATCAAGCAGATCGTTTTCTGGAACGAAGGCAACCCCCATCTGCACAGCGCTGTTCGGCAAATGGCAGCAAAAGGGCAGGGGTAGTTTTAGCGAGTCGTTAGTCATTGCCCGTAGAAGCAATGCAAGGCGACACAGAAGCATTGTTGTTCGTCACATCAACAATGTGGGGTGATGCAGAAGCATTGTTTGCCTTCACATTAGCAATGTTTAGATGGTGGCACCCGAAAGACCGCCCTTACAGGGCTTGCATCTTTGAATCCAGATTTGTAAGTTTAGCCTCGTCCTCAGGCTCTGCCTCGTAACGAGAGACGAGAGAATCCGCAATCTTAATGACAAGAATTGTGCTTTGATTCAGATGGCGGCACATCCAATGCAGGATTTGCATCAAAAAATCCGACTGGCTTGAGGACAAAACCGCTGTAAGCAGTCGGCATCACCGGATAGTCTTCGGGACGGGGAATATGGTGATGTCCAAAGGTGTACCACACCACTACATCTGTATTTTCAATTGAACGGTTTGCCTGGGTCCACTTTGGTAAACCTTCACCACCAGGATGCTGATTTGGGTATTCACCTGCCGAAAAGCGCTCATCTTCGGCGTAAGGCGTAACCCACAAATGTTTCGTCATGAATCCAGCTCGTTTTAGAATTGGGGATTCGGGATGAGCGAACGGCAAGATATTGTCGCCGGGAATGATTTTGTAACTGACAGGTTGCCCTAAACAGTTTTGCACAGAAGGATTGACGACCTTCCAGTAGCGACCTGCTAGCGGATCAATAATTCGCTGTGCTTCCAGTTCCGTTTTAAATAGGGTTGAGGTGGCGAAGAAGGCATTGCCATAGGGATTGTCTGCTCCCATGGGCTCGGCTTCGGTATTCACCTCGTAAACGGAGTTGTTGCCGCCGTCAATGTCAAAATCTAGCCGCAGACTAAAGAAATGTTGATGGTTTAGAGCATTTACCTCTGGCGCAACAAGCGTGCCATATTTAGGAACATCTCCCAACGCACCACATAGGAGAATGCCTGTCAGCTTCACCTCATACTGAATCGTGCCGTCCTGGTAGAAATACCAGAAGAAACCGTACTCGTAGTTATCTACGGTGCAGAAGAAGGAAACGACAAGACGGCGCGATCGCCTCACCTCAACGCTATCCAATCGCCAATCTGTATGCTTCCACAGAACGCCAAAGTCCTCCTCATGCATACAAATAGCGTTCTCGATGATAGCCACTTCGCCTCGGCTATCGGTCATTGCCGCATCAAAGTAGCGAATTTCGCCCAAACAATCGCAGCCATAGCGAAGCGAATTAGTCAATACGCCTACGCCATGTTCACCCACGTCAAAAGCATTTTTGCGAAAGTGCTGCGATCGCGGATCACCATAAGGCACCACCATTTCAGCCAGTGATGCACGATAAAGAATCGGGCGCAGCTTGCCCTGGTCTTCATAGCCAATGGTATGTAGCACCAATCCCTCACGCGGCGTAAAACCGATGCGAAATTGCCACTTTTGCCAGCGCACATGATGCCCATCTACCTCAAAGCTTGGGCCTTGCGGCTGAGTGATTTCTAACGGCTTGATATCCGTCCGCATTGGGGATACAAACTCGGCGGCATATTCCCCTGGCTCTGGCGGCACAGGCACAACGCCCATGTCTTCAATCTGTAAGACCTGCATTTTGTTCAAGTCAACGACGGGAACAAGTCCATCAATGGGGCGAGAGTAAAAGTTGCTGCTGGGCGTGGTTCGCACGTAGCAGAGACAGCGCGATAGCCGAATGCCGTCTTCTCCCGGTAAACCAAAGTGACCGATCGCCCACGGGTCAACGACAACCGACTCTAGAGGAATGTTGCGCTTGGCAATCGCCGCCTGAAACTCCGGGTTGGCTTTCACCGCTGCCTCACACTCCGACAGTTCATCAGGCATGATGTTGGGCTGCACACCTGGAATGTGCTGCCAGGAGGTAACCGTGTTGCTAGTGAGGGAGGCGATCGCCTCATAGGTCGCCCCTGTCGCGTTGTCTAGCAAAATCAAAAATGCTTCTCGCTCAACCGAGCTACCCGGTTGATAGCTGAGAATCACTGGCTTGGGTGGCTCCTTTAGCACCACTGCCGGAAAGCGAAACTGATCACTCAACTTGCGTTCTGCCCTGACAATTGCAACCGCTCTGGCAATTTCTTCGGGAGTCAAAGGCTCCAGTGGGTGAACAGGTGTAGTAGATGAAGTGGAAACATTAGCCAGATCATGGGTGGTAGTCATAGTGAGTCATCTTGTCGCCGAATAGATATCGTTCTGTGGCAGGTTTCAGTGCCATTCTTGCTGTAGCGATTCTACAAACTTTATCAGAACTGTCTACGCAGCGTTGTTCCGTAGAGATGGTGCAGACAAAAGCAGGTAAAGATATTACCTAAAGCTTGCAAATTGCTGATGCCTTGAATACCAAATACGTCAATTCGCGTTACATTTTATTTCACTTAGATCACAAGAGTAATTCAAATCTGCAAAAGTAAAAGTATATTCATAGCGCATTTTTAGGAATAAGGGGGAGAATAAAAAACGAGTTCAAAATCTTAGTTTATTCAATAAAAATTAGCCGTGTGGAGTCTAATCCCAGTAGCTTTTCGTACTGGGGAAATACAGATTTTTTAGTTTTTATGCTGTCAGGTTCCCTCGATTCTGTCATTGCAGATTTCTTGTTGGGTTAGAAGATCAACGTCTCTTTTAACTGTAAAAAATCTGTAGATTCTCAAGTGAGCTTTAAGAGGCGATCGCAATAGCTGCCTGATCCCCGCCCCCCGTGGGTTTGTAAAAGTTTTGCTAGAATGGGAGACTCTGCGAAGTATCATTAACATCGTCACTTGATGTTTGTCCGTTAACATTGTCACTTTTTAACGCCTCAATAACGCCTCATTGCTGCCCCTCATAGCCCTTCTGAGCTTAAGTTGACCGATTGCATTATTTGCCGTCTTCAATTTTCGAGATGACTTGATACCTGCTAATTTGCCTTCATTCAAGCCGAGTAGTTTCTATTGGGCTGATGTTGGCGATCGCAAATAATGCCGTAGCAATTTGCTATAGGCATTGGTTTAGCTGCTTAAGCTAACTTGCTGCTGAATTCATCACGGCAAGCAGTTTGTGCTGCTAGTTTTCGCTGTGAATGATTAGGTTTAACCTGAGCGATTGTTTTTGTAAGAGGCGATCGCATTTCCCAATTTATTCAGCACCCATTCAGCCTTTTGGAATAGCACCAACTCCCCAAGTCCTTGATCCAAACCTCTCCACAAGAAGTGCTCAAGAAACGGGTAAAAATGCCCGACCAAGCTACACCAAAATAAGGAATTAAATCATGCCTAAGTTAAACCCCTTTTTCCGCCGCTGGTTGCCTGTCGTTGGCGTAGTTTTACTAGCCGCTTGTAGTAATGGCACCCCCGCTGACGACACCTCCGAAACCGCAGCCGAGAGCGAATTCGCCGCTGCTAAAGACTGCATGAACGTGGGCATTCTCCTACCCGAATCAGACTCCTCCGCTCGATATGAAGCCTACGATCGCCCCTTGTTAGAGCAAGAAATCAAAGCGGCTCTGCCCGGAGTCACCATTCAGTACGCTAACGCCAACAACAACGCCGCAACTCAGCAAAACCAGGCAGACGCAGCCCTAACCAAAGGCGCTTGCATCCTCGTTGTTGACCCCAACGATAGTGAACAGGCAGCAGTCATTGTACAACAGGCAAAACAAAGCGGCGTACCCGTAATCGCCTACGATCGCCTGATTCAAGATCCCGACCTCGCATACTACGTTTCCTTTGATAACAAGCGCGTCGGAGAATTGCAGGGACAATACATCGTAGACCAGCTCAATGCTGGTAACTTTGGTCTGCAAGAGGGAGCCAACCTGGTTATGATCAACGGTTCCCAAACCGACAACAATGCGCTGCTATTCCGTGAAGGAGCCGTCGAAAAACTGCAACCGCTGGTCGATAGCGGCGACCTCAACCTCGTGTTTGACCAATACACCCCCAACTGGGACAACGCCAGAGCGCAATCTCTGATGGAGGGCGTGCTAACCAAGGAAGAGAATAATGTTCAAATCGCTTACGTTGCCAATGACGGTATGGCAAATACGGTAATTGCAGCATTGCGGACACAAGATTTGAATGGGAAAGTTCTCGTCACTGGGCAAGACGCAACCCTCACCGGAATCCAAAACATTCTCACGGGCGACCAGGCAATGACTATCTACAAGCCAATCATTGAGGAAGCCCGCGCTACTGCCCGTCTGGTCGCAGCCCTCAGCAAAGGTGAAGACACAGACTCGATCGTCAACGGCACCACTGAAGTGATTGGCGGCGCACAGATTCCCTCCGTTCTGGCAACGCCCGTTATCGTCGATCGCACCAATGTTGAACAAACCGTGATCGCTGATGGCTTCTTGAGCAAAGAAGAAATTTGCAGCGGATTGCCCTCTGGTGCAGGCGGCGTTTGCCCGTAAGACTTCACCCTCATCCTCAATCCCCGCCTCATAAACAGGGCGTGCAACTTTCCAAACCTTCTATGGAACGGCCACTGTGGTTGGGTGCAGCGAATGCGGAACCCAACAGCATCAAGTTAGACGAACGTTGGGTTCCGCTATGCTCCACCCAACCTACCTCTCCCAACCTACATCTGAGGATGAGGGAATTTATGTTTTGCAGTCAGCAAGGGTAAAGCCTTTTCATTTCAACTTACTCAGGAGGGTTAACAAACAATGACCAGTTCAGTGTCGGCAACGTCGGATAACGCTTCCGTCAACAGCAAAGTTCCCCGCCTCCAGCTCAGAAATATCAGCAAATCCTTCGGCGGTGTTCACGCCCTCAAGCACGTAGATTTTGAGGTTTACGATGGCGAAGTGGTTGCCCTAGTGGGTGACAACGGCGCAGGCAAATCAACCTTGATCAAAACCATGTCGGGTGCCTATGTACCCGACGAGGGAGAAACGTTAATTGATGGTCAACCCGTCACCATCGGCAGTCCCCAAGACTCGACCCGATTGGGAATTGAAACGGTTTATCAGGACCTAGCACTGTGCGACAACCTGGATGTGGTTGCAAATCTCTGGCTGGGACGGGAAGCTTACCGTGATTTGGTTCCTGGCTTGCTGCGGGTGCTAGATGAAACCGAGATGGAACGCCAAACGCTCGACGTACTGAAAATTTTGGATGTAAAAATTCCTTCAGTGCGGTCAGCAGTGGCCTCTCTCTCAGGCGGTCAACGTCAGTGCATTGCTGTCGCCAAAACAATCTTGCGCCAGCCGAAAGTGGTGCTGCTAGATGAGCCAACCGCTGCTCTGGGAGTGGCTCAGACTCGACAAGTTTTGAATCTAATTTTGCGGCTAAAAGAGCGGGGTCTAGCGGTTGTAGTGATCTCGCACAACCTGCATGACGTATTTGAAGTCGCCGATCGCATCATCGTCATGCGTTTAGGACAGCGGGCAAATACGTTTGATGTCCGCAGCGCTACCCGTGAACAGGTAGTTGGCGCAATTACTGGGGCTACGTCTGAGACAGCAGTTTAGGGATAGCACGACTTACAGAGGATATTAATTTTATGAAAAGCTTGGATCGGGACACCCCTCAAGATCAGGATCAGTCCGGCAGTCAAGATGCCCTGGTACATCAGCCAGCTACAGCCGCTCCGCGTGCCCGGTTTAATTTGCGATCGCTAATGCAGGGTGATTTGGGCTTTATTCCCGTCATTCTGACGTTGGCGCTCATTACAATTTACTTTCAGCTCACTACCAGTGGCGTATTCCTACAAGCCCGAAATCTATCTAATCTAACCCAGCAAATTGTCACCATTGGCATTCTTAGTATTGCAGCAGTATTAGTGCTATTGCTGGGTGAAATTGACCTGAGTTTAGCGGCTGTCGCGCAAGCTTGCGCCGCAATTATGGCAACGGTCTCGGTATATCAGGGCTGGAATCCTTGGCTAGCAATACTAGCAGGGCTATTGGCAGGCGCACTGATTGGACTGCTTAACGGATTCTTTATTGCCGTGCTGCGAGTGCCGTCGTTTATTGTCACGTTAGCAGGGTCGATCGCCTATTCAGGGTTGCTACTCGTGGTAATGGGACGACAAACCACGTTAGTCGTGCGCGATCCGGTGATTCGTTCACTCGCTCCAACTTATCTCAACCCAGTTTTGGGCTGGGGAATTCCGCTGGTGTGCTTAGGGCTGTATGCGCTGGGCGTATGGTATGAACGACGCAAGCGATCGCAAGCTGGTTTGTCCGTTCGGCATTCCTCTCAAACAGCGCTACAGCTTGTTGGAGCAGCAGCCGTCACAATCATTCTGATCTTCCTATTTGAGTCTTACCAGGGCGTACCCCAAGCCGTAATGATTGCGTTAGGTCTGGTGCTGGTTTTCTGGATCGTTCTACGCAAAACTCCGTTCGGGCGGCACCTCTACGCGGTTGGCGGCAACGCAGAAGCCGCTCGTCGCGCTGGAATCGGGGTCGTTCGCATGAAGATCACTGTCTTCATGCTGGCTTCCACATTAGCGGCTCTTGCAGGAATCATGATGACCTCCCGCAGTACAGCCGTTGCTACGCAAATTAGCTCAACCCTATTGCTGAATGCGATCGCCGCTGCCGTAATTGGTGGGGTCAGCTTATTTGGCGGTCGGGGTTCCGTCTGGGCGGTAGTTCTAGGTGCATTGGTAATCGGCAGTCTCGACAACGGACTAGACCTACTCAACCAAGATCAAAGCGTCAAGAATATTGTTCAGGGTGCCGTGCTGTTACTGGCAGTCACCGCTGATGCAGTTGTGCGTCGTACCGGGCTCAAAGGGCGATAGCTGAGATTAGAGTGGGTTTAGTTGCTTTAGTAGCGCAGCAAACTTTGAACGTTGGGTTCCGCTGCGCTGCACCCAACCTACGCAACCACCAGATGATGAGTTGGTAGGTTGGGTGGAGCAGAGCGGAACCCAACACCTTAAACTCGACGTGCTACTACAGAGTTAAAGCAAACTTATTAATGGAACAAGGGGCTTAAGTCCCTTGTTGCCTTACATAGGCTGCGGCTAGCGGGGCAAGTCTGTCTTGAATTTCGGTAGTAATACGGCGATCGCCCTCTGTCCACACCCTTGGCTGCTGAAAGACACAGGGTTCCAAAATGCCGTACATCAGTCCCTCATGATAGAGCGGTGCGTGAATCAGCGCTCGATGCTGAAATACGTCTCGCTCGTAGTCAAGGTTGACAATTTCAGGGCCAGCCGTCTCAATATCTTCAACAAAGACAGGCTCAGCCGTGCGAAAAGCGATCGCCATCAGCGGATCTTTACTGGCAATATCGCCTTCTTCTAGCCAATCCGAGCCTGACAAATCAGCCCATTCAGGACTGGTGCCCCAACAGTGAGTGATTCGCCCCTGTCCCGTTTGGGGGTTGCGAAGATAGAGAAAGCAGCGATCGCAGCGCCACGCCCGACACAAAGCAGGCATTAACGCTGCGAACACCGCATCTAAATCAGAATTTTCTGCAAAAACGGCTTGCAGAGGTTCAGGCAATTCCCAGTTAGTAGAGGAATTGGTCATTTTTTCTTTTTCTTCTTGGAAACACTCTGGTTCTCGCGCATTTCTCGCTCTCGGCGACGGCGATCGCGCCATTCAATCGTTGTCAGGTAAGCAATGCCACCTGTGAATGCAACCATTAACCCCAGAGCAGTTACAGCAAGAATCCCTAAGGGAGACGTTTCAAAGCCCATAGCTGATTACTGGCTTTCAACTCAGTTGATTTTGTTAATCCTTAGAATCCGTTACGGCCCCAAACCACCATCGTGATGGAGAACGTGAAAACGACTAGCAGCGAAACCCAACCCAAAGTCAAAATATCCATAGCGTTATGTGAAGCCAAAATGTGAAGGTTCAATACATCTGGAATTAGATCCAGAATTTCTCCAGAATCTATCATAATTCAAATCGCTAGCCCTTTCGCCGCTTCCCTTAGAGTTCAGCGTCCCTATCGCCTATCGCCAAATGAGTAGAACTCATGTTTTCATAGCGGTTAGCTACACACGTTTTCTCTACCGGCTTCCCCACTAACTCATGAGCCTAGCCCAGAAATATCGCGATCGCTTTGCCGCTCAGCGGGGGAGTTTGACAATCTACTTAGCAGTCGCTGCTGCTTTTCATGGTGGTATGGTGGCAGGCGGCATCCTTCCTTGGCAACCGATAGAGCCGCCAGACTTGGCAGTGGAAGCGATAGAACCAATTGAGTTTGTTTATTTAGAAACAGAAACCGAGACAGAGCAGAATAGCGATCGCCGCTCTAATATTGATGCGATCGCAGGCGGTGAAGCGAAACCAAACCTGCCTATAGCAGCCGGAAAGCCCGGAATCGAAGAATCCTTAAAAGAAAACAGCACCACAGACAACAAATCAATCGCGCCGCTGCTTCCACCCCCCGTCTCACCAGGGAGAATTGTTCCAGCTTCTAGTCCTGCAAATAGCGGTCAGGGGAAAGCCACTGAAACCGAAACCGAAGTAAAACCAGATTCACCACAGTCCACTTCAGAGCTATCCGATACCCCCAACCCTGAAGCTGCTGAAGCTCCGGATATTGCACCTGCTAATTCAAATGACAGTGCCTTTGCAAGATTGCCGCAGCTAGAAGCTGATTCGTTCTCACCGAACTCTACAGCGCCAGATCCAGGTTTCAATCCGCTTGAACAAACCGCATCGTCTGAATCGGACTTGCCGAATCAGCCAGACTCGTCACAAACTTCCGACTTGCCTACGTCAAACTCACCCGCATCAGACTTGCCCACTTCCCCAGATCAAATCGCAGATCAAACTGCAGCCCCGTTTGAAGCGGCTCTGAATCTGGGACAAGAGTTTGCCCAAATCGCAAATTCAAACCGCACAGCCTCTAATGAGTTTGGCATTGATGCTGAGCAAGACCCGATTTGGGGAGACTATCTGGCTGAGATGAATCAGCAGATTGAGCAACAGTGGCAGCGTATCCAGGTCGATGTCGATGCAACGCGCTCTGTAAAAGTCAGATTTACAGTCGATCAGTCAGGTGAACTGACTGAGTGGGAAGTAACGCAGCCCTCTGGACTGGCGATCGCCGATGAAGCGGCTATCCAAGCAATCCAGCAATCTGCTCCCTTTGAGCCACTTCCCCCTGCCGCAAATCAGCAACCACTCACCCGCACGCTGACTTTTTACTACAGCATTCGCCAGCCTGAATCGGTTCAGTAGGCATCGCTGATGCGGGCGAATATATAGCTCTAATACTGACTCTCTATGGCTGCATATTTTGGAATGTGCCCCGCGTACGCGGGGCACATTCCAAAATATGCAGCTTCATGTAGAAACGGTATAGGGAGAATTCGTATAAATTTGCTTTTCTATTCAGAAAGCACAACGTCTTGCGTTACAACAACTTTTGCAACGTAAGTCGGAAGAACAGGATCAGGGGCGATTACCCCAACAGGGGAACTGCTTCGCATCGCCTCTAGTTCGTTGAGCTCAAAAGCCTCCGGTTGCCAAAGCGCCACATCCTCTAAACTCCAGACTGGAGAAAAGGGTGGGATCGCCAGAGAACAAGCCTTCCAAGCGCCGTGAACAAGTACACCCAACTGCCGACATTGACCACCACGCCGACCTTGAGGCACATAGTTTTGGCAGTGCCGACAAGCTGAGATGGCAGAATCCTGTTTTCCCATGGGATCTTGTGTGAGGTTATTCTTCACCCCCATTCTCATCTTTGAATTTGTTTGGTTTTAGCTAGATAAAAGTTCTAAAGCCTTTGCCTGAGAAGTTTGTAGCGATCCCGAACAAAAAATAGAATTTAGATTATTTTTAGGTTCCAGTTAAAAACTCAGAAATATTAAAAACTTTTGTATCAGTTTTAGCAGAGTAGATAAGGTTATCAGTTCTTCCTCAAACCTCACGGGGATCAATAGGAAACCAGAAAGACGAGTCTTATTTTTAATTTCCTACCTACCCTAAAAAGGGAAAATTGCCTAAATCTAGGACCAAACTTCATCTGAATTTAATCTTTATGAGAGCACACCCGTTAGAGATGTCTATTTGTAATTAAATGTTCTGCTTTAAATGCTCGAAAAAATACGGTTGTTGCTTTAAAGAATCGAGCGTTATGAGGTTAATTCTGGGTCTATTCAAAAAAGAGGTGTGTAAATTTACGGGCTTACCATTGCTTACTAGCGCAAAGTGAGCAAATAGACCATCGCTCTAACTCTCCCTTGGGCGTTGGACAACGGCAGCTAGGGCAGAGCGGCAAGTGCTGCGATCGCGTCTGCATTACCTCAGCCCAATGTCGAAATGCCGAATCTGCATCCTGACGTTCTGACTGAGCCTTTGCCCTGGACGCAGCAAAAGGATCAGCAACTCGGCTAGGGTGTCTTTGCCAGATTTCGGATGCATCTTCCTCCATTGAACTGTTGCCCCGGTAGGGTTGCCAGTGAGCTGTAGAGAAACGAATGTCAGAAAGAGCGTAGGGCAGGTGAGCACTCAATTTCTCTAGAATCCGCTGTCGCTCAAAGGTAAGATTATTTGCCCAAACCGAGCTAGAGGTAGCCACATGCAGCACCCGCCGCTGAATTGAAACTGGACGAGTCTGAGCAGCGACAGCCGGGCCAACCACCTGAAACCAACAGGCAAGCAGTTGTTGAAGCTGCTGTCGCGATCGCCAACCCTCCTGGCTTTGCAAAGCACCTAAAACGTGATGCAGAGATTTAAGCGACATATATATAGTCCTAATACAAAGCCTACAGAGTCCTGAACCTTTGGTGCCCTAAACTGGACTGTGCGAGAAGCTTAGCCCCTGTATGATGCGTCTCACAAGCCGTTCAGGATGGTTTTCTTCCATGAGAATCAGGCTTTAATTTAACTGGAAAAGCTCGAATCGGCTGCAAATTTCGGGACTGATTTGATTTTTGTGTAAGTGCGGGCAGCATGCCCGCACTTACACAAAAATCTGAACACTCTCCAAATTTCAGATTAGAATTGGGCGCAAGATAGGGCTGTAGGCTGCGCCATCTTTGACAGCGGCTCAGATTAAGCTAACAATGATTATTTTAGGGATACTTCTCGGTGTAGACAGATTCAGGGGCATCTTTTGCGATTATTCATTGAACCAATCATCACTGAATAAGTCATTTACGTATTACTGGGTCGTCACTCACGTACTGGCAGGAGTAGTTTAATGCGCCAACGTTCCTCACAAGAATCTTCAACTTCACTTCCTTCTAAGCCTCTGCACGCTGTCCTGCAAACTGCACTGGGTGGTTTAGATATGCAGCTAGAGGAGGAACTGTCTCGCTACCGTCGCTCCCGTAAGAGCAAACCGACAAAACCTAAAAGTCGGCGGAGCCGCAGCCGCGATGCTAAACCGATGGACACGATTTATGTGGAGGCGAAAGGGGGAAGGACACAGGCTGCCGCTGCTGGAGCGATCGCCCTTTCCACTGCGAAAGGCAGGCCCTCCCCAGTGCCACCACCACCGCCCTCTCAGATCAAACGGAGTGTCGCTTCACCAACTCCTCCTTCACCAACTCCTCCTTCACCAACTCCTCCTTCACCAACTCCTCCATCCACTCCTAATCAATTGGCGATCGCGGCTGCGGCTGCAACTGTCCCCAATGCAGAGCCGTCAGGGCTAGTTTCTCCTGGTGCTGAGGCAGAAACAACCCAAAAGCTGGTTAACCCAGATGACATTAACCTGGGACCAGACGACTACCTAGAATCTTCTGAAGAGTTGCTTAAAAGCCTGGACGATCAGGAAGAGGTTCCCCCGCAAGAGCCGAGCTTTATTCAAAGCTTGTTAACCCCGCTAGGAATTGGCTCCATGCTGCTGCTGCTGCTCTCCAGCATCACCCTGGGCTATATGATTATGAACCCAGCCAGTCTTGGAATCTTTAGTGAGGGTGAATCGGGGGGCGATCGCAACTCAGAGTTGTCAGGCGAAGTTGCCACTAACCCAGATTCAACTGATTTACCGAGTAACGCACTACCAGGCTCTCCCGACCTGGCAAGCGAAGAATTTAGAGAATTAAATTTAAGTACGCTCAGCACCTTGCCAACGGGTGAAGCTCCCGCTCCAGTGCCCGTCACTCCAGGAGCAGTCCCCTCTCCAACAGCTTCAACTCCTGCCCAAACCGCACCCTTGCCTAACCCGCAGTCGGCTCCCACCCTGCCGAGGACTGTCGTGCCTGCGACAGTCTCCATGCGTCCAAATGGGCGTTCTGCTCCTAGTCAAGCTTCAGCCCCCGCTCGTCCGAACCCGGCTGCTCGTGCTAGCGCTCCAGCTCCTGCTCGTCCCAACCCAGCTGCTCGGGCTAGTGCTCCGGCCCCCGCTCGTCCCAACCCAGTTGCTCGTGCTAGCGCTCCAGCCCCCGCTCGTCCCAGCCCTGCTGCTCGTGCTAGCGCTCCGGCTCAAGCAAACACCGCAACGCCTTCTGTTCCTCAGGTGCAAGCTCAGCCTGCGACCCCACCCGTAGCGACAGCGCCCGCTCCTGCGAACCCTCCTGCCGCCAACCAAGACGACTACTATTACGTCACGACTCCTTACAATGGCGATCGCAGTTTAGAGCAAGCCCGCCAAGCCGTCGGTGATGCTTATGTCCGCAATACTCCAGAAGGTGGGGCACAAGTTCAGGTCGGGGCATTTCGCGATCGGGCTGGGGCAGAAGATCTGGCAAGTGAGCTAGAGCAACAGGGCATTTCTGCCGAAGTTCACCAACCCTAACTTGATCAATTAGCACAACAGCACCTCCTGCATAGCTTGTAGCTACACAGAGGTCTCAATAAAACGAGGCAGGGCAAAACCCCGCCTCGTTTAACTAGCTCTAATTTTTGGAATTGGCGTTAGATCCCTGTTGCAGCAGGTTGTTCTTGGCGAGAACGAATCTCTAGATAAACTAGCAACGCATTAATATCCGCTGGGTTCACACCGCCAATGCGAGTCGCTTGACCTACCGTTAGCGGTTTCACCTGAGCCAGCTTTTCACGTGATTCTTTAGAAAGCGTCTCAATCTTGGCATAGTCCAAATCTTGAGGCAGCGGTCGGTGTGCTTGACGGCTGATCTGGTCAATCTGGTTTTGCTGACGTTGGATATAGCCAGAGTATTTGATATCGATCTCTGCGCCTTCTTTTTCCGCCAGATTCAGGGCTGGATTAGCGAGTCCATAATGCTCCAGGGCAGCATAGTGAAATCCAGGGCGACGCAGTAAATCTGCTAACGTAATCGATCCTTTAATCGCCTGCTGAGTGTCGGCAGCAATCTTGCGCCCTAATTCTTCGTGCTCTTTGACTCTAGTTTCGTGCAGGCGCTCTTTTTCGGCAGTGATATTTTCCTGTTTACGAGTAAACAATTCCCACCGGCGATCGTCCACCAGTCCGATTTCTCGTCCTAGTGGGGTTAACCGCTGATCGGCATTGTCCGATCGCAGCAGCAGCCGATATTCAGAACGAGAGGTAAGCATCCGATAAGGCTCCCGCAGATCTTTGGTGCAGAGGTCATCAATCAGGGTACCCAGGTAACTTTGCTCACGAGGAAAAATGATCATGGGGCGATCGCGACTAAACCGAGCAGCATTAATTCCTGCCACGAGTCCTTGAGCGGCCGCTTCTTCATAGCCCGTTGTGCCGTTGATCTGGCCTGCACAAAATAACCCTTCTACCTTTTTAGTCATCAAGGTGGGATAACACTGAGTTGCAGGTAAATAGTCATATTCCACAGCGTAGGCAGGGCGAAGCATAGCGCAGTTTTCTAGACCTGGGAGCGATCGCAACATCTGGATCTGCAACCCCTCTGGCAGCCCAGTCGAAAACCCCTGGATATAAAGTTCTGGAATATCTCGCCCTTCAGGTTCAATAAAAATTTGGTGCGACTCTTTATCGGCAAATCGTACAATTTTGTCCTCAATGCTGGGACAATAGCGGGGCCCTTTTGCATCTACCCAACCGCCATACACCGGGGAAAGGTGCAGGTTCTCACGGATTAGCCGATGGGTCTCCGCAGTGGTGCGAGTTAAATAACAAGGCAATTGCTCTCGCTCTACCCACACCTCGGGGTCAAAGCTAAACCAGCGCACCTCTTCATCCCCTGGTTGCAGTTCCAGGTGAGTGTAATCTACCGATCGCCGATCTACCCGTGCTGGCGTTCCCGTTTTCAGTCGCCCAGTTTCAAACCCCAACCGATTCAGCGTTTCGGTTAAACCCACTGCTGCAAATTCTCCGGCACGTCCAGCGGGCATCGACTTATTACCAACCCAAATTACGCCACCCAAAAACGTTCCTGTGGTTAACACCACCGATTTGCACTGAAACGCTACGCCAAAGTAAGTTTGGACGCCAATTACCTCATCGTTAGCTCCCAAGACCAGATCCGTTACCATGCCTTCACGGATGGTCAAGTTTTCCTGATTCTCAACGATCTGTTTCATCACAGCGGCATATTCGCGCTTGTCCGTCTGTGCCCGTAAAGCCCAAACCGCTGGACCTCGTGAGTTATTCAGAACTCGCTTTTGTAAATAGGTGCGATCGGCTATCTTACCAATTTCGCCGCCCAGCGCATCTACTTCATGAGTTAACTGTGATTTGGCTGGTCCGCCAACCGCTGGATTGCAAGGCTGCCAGGCAATTTTATCCAAATTCAGCGTTAGTAACAGGGTGCGACAGCCTAAGCGAGCTGCGGCTAAAGCGGCTTCACAGCCAGCGTGCCCAGCGCCCACCACCACCACATCAAAATAGTCCTGAAATTCAACGGCTGGAGGATGGGGCATATTATCTGTCTCGCGTACAAGAATCTATTGCTGCAATCGCTATGAAGTCCGATATCGATCTTATCTGGAATTTCACTGAATTAGCTTTGTCCCTCTTCCCATTCGCCTTTTCCTCTTGTACTCATTTCCTTAAATTTAAGCTATGAGAAAAGCGCACCCTATGAAAGAGTGCGCTTCTTTAAACTTGTTTTGATAATTGACTGAAATCCACCACAAGCTAAATTCGTTTTAGTCTCAGCGTTGAGGAGCTGTCTGCGCTTTCAGTCAGCCTCACTTCTCCATTGGGATCAAATCGCCCCACCATGAGAGAACCGTCTGCCTTAAAAACAATTTCATTACCTGTTTCGCTAACAAACTCTAGAGTTTTGGAGAATGGTTCGTCTAGCATTACACCAGAATAAGTGCCAGCATCCCAATTAAATGTAACGGTCATAAAGCCCGCTGACCAAGTACCTTCTAGCTCTTCTTTAAGGGAAAGATTGTCTGGGTTTGTAGCAGAGGTCAGAGCCGCAGTTGCCGGTGAAGTTGTGGTTGAAGCAGATGGCGTAGCATTTGTAGCAATTCCAGGGGCACAGCTAGTCGAGGCGATCGCTAGCAATCCCACCATTAATAATTGAATTCTCATAAGGTGAGGATAAAGGATGCTTCTATGGTGCCTTCTTAAACAAGGCTTACATCTGTTTCGTCATGAAGAAAGCAAGAAATTTTGGAGGTAATTGTCTAAAGTCTTCCTCAATCCTTCATGAATTTTTCTTAAGTCAAACTCTGTAGCTTTAGCCCTGCTGGTTAGGACCAAAAAGGGAGGTAGGAACCTGGTTCCTACCTCCCTTTTTGGTCTTTCTTGACCTTGGTAAAGAAGCTGTGACATACTCAAGCTTAAGTTAAATACTAAAAATCGACCGATTTACCGTAGATTAATAAATTTGTTTTTGCTGTTGAACTATTTGCAGGAGTTAGACCATTGAAGGACGCTCAGGGGCTAGACGTTACAACCGATTCTAGTAAGGCGATCGCCGCAATCAATCAATTCGTGCAGCAGTCTCTCACCTATGGGCGTGAAGCAGAAGCCGCTATTCTCACCGCCATTACCGCAGATCCAACTTGTGCAATTGCCCATGCTTACAGCGCAGCCTATTATCTTTCGCTGGAAAGTGCCGCTGCCCGTAAACAGGCAAGACCCTATCTAGAATTTGCCCAACGCCTTCTACCCCAAGTCACTCAGCGAGAACAGCTTTACATTCAAGCGATCGCAGCCTGGGCGAAAGGAGCAATCGAGCGGGCGATTGCAATACATTGGGCGATCGCTGAGCAGTTTCCTCAAGACTTACTCTCTGTGCAACAGGGGCAATATCACTACTTTTATCGAGGCGACACAGCAGGCTTGCTTCAAATTGCTGAAGCTGTCTTACCCGCAAACCCTGAGCATCCTTGTCTCTACAGCATGATTGCCTTTGGTCTGGAGCAGTGCCATCGCTTAAAAGAAGCTGAGGAAATTGGCAGACAGGCAACTGCTCTTGATCGCCACAACCCTTGGGCGCACCATGCTGTTGCTCATGTGATGGAAATGCAGGGGCGAATCGATGAAGGCATTGCCTGGATGGAAAGCCTGTCCGACACATGGGAACAGTGCAACTCGATGCTTTATACCCACAACTGGTGGCACGTCGGATTGTATTACTTGGCAAAAGCAGATAGGCAAAAAGTGCTATCGCTCTATGACACTCACATCTGGGGCCGAGCCCGCAAATCAACTCCAAAAGATCAGGTCGGGGCGATCGCGCTACTCTCCAGATTAGAGTTAAAGGGAATGAGTGTGGGCGATCGCTGGCAGAAATTGGTTACTCACCTGCTGCCTCGCGTTCACGAACACGCCTTACCCTTTCAGGATCTGCACTACATTTATGCTTTGGCAAGAGCCGGATGGTTTAGCCAAACGCACGAAATGCTGCTGAGTATGGAAGCCCACGCCCACACGCTAGAACCAACTCAGCAAAATACCTGGCTCAATGTCACCCTACCCGCCGCGCAGGGCATGGTAGCTCACGCTAGCAAAGATTGGGAAGGGGCGATCGCTTTCCTCAAACCCGTTTTGCCTCACCTTTGGTCAGTCGGCGGCAGTCATGCTCAAAGGCACTTGTTCCAACAAATTTATTTACATGCGCTGCATCAAGCAGAGAAAAGCCGTGCTGTTCACTCGACGAAATTAGTCCAAACTCAAGTTATCAGATCAAGCATGGGATGCTCTGTGACTACTTGATTGAGCAACTCAAGCTCCCATCCGTTTCAAGGTCTCTGGCGTAAGTCCTGCAAGAATTTAAAGTCAAACTGGACTTAACCCAGTAATGAATGATGATGGGGACTGATAAATTTTTAACTCGTAAAGCATCTACCTTAATGCTTTGGATTGGTTTTCTTTTGATTATCTTGGGAAAATATTTAAGGTACAAACATCCTCTATTTCAGAAGTGGATAGCTGACATTCAGAGCGGGTTTGATGACGTACCTGGCGCTGGATTATTTCTTTTGCATCCTACTCCTATCACAATTGTGCTAGATTTTGTACTCACTGTGATAGCTATGTTAGGAATGCTCTTGATGTGGAACATGGTAAAAGGAAGAAATCTTTTATTGAAAATTGCTTCACTTTCAATAGGAAGCTTTCTTGCACTTTCTGCCTTGGCAGCCTTTAGATCTGCTTTGGTTAGTTTGCTTTGGTTATTCTTTCCACTTGTAATTGGAGAGATCCTATGGGGTTTTGGATTAGTGTGCAGCATTATAGTGGCTTTCAACTCAACTAAGCACACTAGCGGCGATAGGTAAGCCAAGCTCTAATATCCTTTACCATGTATTTCATAGCCTGCTTGAAGGGCAGCGTTGTACATTTGAGCGATCGCCTCATAATCCTCACTCTTCACTGCTGCAAAACGACGAATTCCAACCTGTTGCATGTGAGATTGTAACTCCGCATCAGGATTTAATAGAACAGATTGGAGTTGGTCAAGAAAAGTGTTACCAAGTCGTTGGGCGGCAACAAGGGGTGGCATTGGGCATGGGCCAATCGACTCGATAATGCGTAGTTGGAGCGATCGCTCCGGTGAATTCCGAAATTCTTGCTCCAACACGGTGCTATCGATCGCGGCACAATCCACTTTCCCTTCGGCAACCCAGGCAATCGAGTGTTGATGAGAACCGGACTGAATTACTTTGCCGAAAAAGTGAGAAGGATATCCCGATTGCATCAGGCGATCGCGCAACAAGTTATAACCACTATTAGAGCCAGGATCGTTATAGCAGAAGATTTTTCCCGCCAATTGATCAAGCAAAGTGAGTTCACTAGTAGCACTCACAATCACATCAGAGAAATAAACAGGACGATTTTGATAACGCTCTGCTTGCATCACTGGAGCAGCGATCGCCACAAATTGATCAGGCATCACTTGAGTGTGTCTGGCAAACGGCAAGCCACAAACGAAAGCTAAATCGATCTGGTCGTGCAGTAATTTTGGGTCTTCGAGGGGGTCAAACTCACTTTGCCAAATCTGTGTCTTCACCTTCAATGCCCGTTCCAGATATTGCCCTACCGCTGCATAAAGACTCATCAAATTGGGAGCCAGATAGGAAGCAATTTGCAGTGAATGGGGCATCGAGTTTGACATGATTTGCAGAAAACGATGGGAAAAAGTGCGAATGTACTGAAGTTCAGAGGTACTAAAGTGCGAGCGTACTGTTAATTTAAGATCAAGCAACGCACTTGACCGGCATGATTCCGCAACAACTGACGCTGAGAAACTTTTTGAGCTATCGGGAGGCGACCCTGGATTTTCGGGGTCTGCATGTTGCCTGTATCTGTGGCGCGAATGGAGCCGGAAAGTCTTCGCTGCTGGAGGCGATCGCTTGGGCAATTTGGGGGCAAAGCCGCGCCATTGCTGAGGATGACATGATTCACTTGGGCACTCAAGAGGCGCAGGTGGATTTTGTGTTTCACTGTCAGCAGCAGATCTATCGCATCATTCGCACGCGCTATCGGGGGCAAACGACAGCCCTAGAGTTTCAGGTGCAGACTCCAGAAGGCTTTCGAGCGCTGACCTGCAAGGGGGTTCGGGCAACGCAGCAGTTGATTTTGCAGCATGTGAAGCTGGACTACGAAACCTTCGTCAATTCTGCCTATTTGCGGCAGGGGCGAGCCGATGAATTTATGTTAAAACGTCCAGGAGAGCGCAAGCAAATTTTGGCAGACTTGCTCAAGCTAGACCAGTATGATGACCTGGCAGAGCAGGCAAAGGAGCGATCGCGCCAAATCAAAGCCGAGTTAGGGCTATTAGAACAAAGCCTGGAGAGAATTGAAACGCAGCTTCAAACTGGAGAATGGCTGGCGGTCGAGCAAGCCAACCTCGAAGCGACCTTGTCTCAAATGCAGCAGCAGCAGGAAGTCGATGCAAACAGTTTGCAGCATTACACAAACCAGCAGCAGCAGCGCCAAACCTGGCAACAGCAACTCACCTTGCAGCAGCAGCAGCAGCGCCATCTAACCCAAGACTGCCAGCGATTGCAGAAGGATTTGACGACCTTACAGCAGCAGCAACAGCAGCTTGAACTGGTGCTAACAGAAGGAGAGGCGATCGCCGCCGGATACACTCAATTTCAGGCACTTCAGGCAGAAGAAGAGCGACAAACCGCCAAATTTCAAGCGCACCAGGCAGCCCAATCCCAGCGGCAGAAGCTTCAGCAGCAGCAAGCCGAGGCTTTAAATGTACTTAAAGATCAGTTGCGTCAGGTGCAGGCAAAATTGGAAGCCCTGCAACAGCAGGAGCAGGAAATTCAGCACACCTTGAGCAAAGCCGATGATGTCAAAGCCGCTGTAGAGCAGCTAAACCAGGCACGGTTAAGGTTAAGCGAACTCGACCAGCTTCAGGTCAAAGTTGCCCCCTTGTTACAGCGGCGGCAGCAGGTTCAGAGCCAGCTTGACCGCATCCAAACCCGCCTAAGTGCCCGACTGGAAGAACTGCACTCTCTCTCACGCCAACTCGAAACCCAACAGCAGCGACAGCCCCAACTTCAGCAGTCTGTTATCGCCGTTGCCGAAAGAATCGAGCATCTAGAAAGACGGCGCACCTACCAGCAGCGCGTGCGCGAAAAAGGACTGGAGCGACGCAGCTTCCTGGAACGCCTCCAGGAACGCCAGCGCGACTGCGAACTACAGCTAGCAGAACTGGATCACAAGATTCAAATGCTGAGGCGAGAAGGAGTAGGACAGTTAAGAGGTGAGGGAGTAGCAGAGATAGAAGAACTCAGCTTCCTGGAAGAATTAGACCGGAGAAATGGTCATACGACTCCCACCGCTCCTTCCCTTCTCCTCTCCCAATCCCCACCCAATCCCCAATCTCCCTTCCCCCCCTGCCCCCTTTGCGATCGCCCTCTGGATGAACACCACCTTCAACTCGTTCTGGAGCGACATCTGGCAGAGCAAAAGGAAGTGCGCGACCAGCTTTGGGTGGTGCGGGAGCAGTTGGCAGTTTCCGAGCGGGAAATTCAGGTATTGCGGCAGGAATATCGCGATTTAGATCAGGAGTTAGCAGGCTATGGGACGGCGCTAGAGCGGCGAGGGCAGTTGCAGGAACAGCTCAGCATTAGTGCCGATAGCCAAATTCGGCTACAGCAGGTGATGGAAGAAAAGCAAAAGATCGAGCGATCGCTCCACACCGACGATTACGCTACTGAATTGCAAGAAGAACTGCGGCTGCTCGACCAGAGCGTGCAGCAGCTTCACTATGACGACAAAGATCATGCTCTGGCACGGGGGCAGGTCGATCGCTGGCGTTGGGCAGAAATCAAACAGGCAGAAATCAAGCAGGCACAACGACGACAGCTACAGCTTGCTCAACGAAAACCAGAACTCGAAGCCAAAATTGCCGCGCTGGAGGGTGAAATTCAAGCAATTCCCAAATCGCCCCTTCAGCAGCAAATTAATCGTCTCGATCGCCACATTGCAGAAATTGCTTACGATTTAGAACAACACACCGCCCTGCGAAAGGCTCTGCGACAGGCGCAAACCTGGCAACTGCGCTATCAGGAATGGGGGCAGGCACAACAGCACTATCCCCAGGTGCAACAGCGTATTGGTGAACTGATAGCGACATTGCAGAGCAGAATGCAGGCGTTAGAAGCGATCGCCACTCAAACCAACACCCTGAACTCACACCTCACCCAAATTCCTGATTGCACCGCCGCAATGCAGTCTCTCGAAGCTCAAATGCAGCATCGACGAGCCCAGTTAGATTCACACCTGGCGCACCTGGGACGCTTAGAACAGCAACAGCAGCAGCTCACCCTACTGAAACAGCAGCAGCAGGAACAGCAACAGCAGTGCAAAACCCTTCAGCGGCAATATCGCGTTTACCAGGAACTTGCTCAAGCCTTTGGCAAAAACGGCATTCAGGCACTCATGATCGAAAACGTGCTGCCTCAGCTTGAAGCCGAAGCCAACCGCATCTTAGGAAGACTCAGCGCCAATCAGCTTCACGTCCAGTTTGTCACGCAGCGGGCAGGACGACGTAAAAGTACCAGCCGCAACCCATCGAAGCTGATCGATACGCTAGATATTCTGATTGGTGACGTGCAGGGCACTCGCCCCTACGAAACCTATTCTGGCGGGGAAGCCTTTCGCGTCAATTTTGCAATTCGGCTAGCGCTGGCGCGACTGTTGGCTCAACGCTCTGGCACTGCCCTGCAAATGCTCATCATCGACGAGGGATTTGGCACTCAGGATGAGGCAGGATGCGATCGCCTCATTAGTTCTATCCAAGCGATCGCCCCTGACTTTGCCTGCATTCTCACCGTTACCCACATGCCCCACTTTAAAGAGGCATTCCAAACCCGCATTGAGGTTTGCAAAACGCAACAGGGGTCACAGGTAAGCCTGTTGGCTTAGTGAGAAGGTTGATTTTTCGTGCGCTTCGGGCACGAAAAATCAACCTTGAGAGAAGCGCTTAGCCTTTCCCTAAAACCTACTGCTAGTCGTGCGAATAAAGTACTCAGACGTATTCTCACTTGGGGTACGAAATAGAACAAGTTCGTAGCCATTGTCTAGCGAATAAACTCGATAAACTGCCTCTGAGGGAGTTAACTGCTGGTTGCGGGGAATTCCAGCATTCTCAGGGAAATATCCGCCACGATTCACAATCGTGTAGCCGTCGAGAATAGCGGCAGCAGTATTCACCATAGACTGAAAGTCACCCGTAAAGTTTGGGTCAACCTGAAGGTCAGCCAGGGTACCGTATGACAAAGTGTTTGTGCCTTGTTGAGCAAATTCTCTGAGCTGCACAAGCTGCACAACACCACTCCGCAATTCTGTTTGGGCGATCGCCGTTTGCCCCAAAATCGTTAGAGAAGCGACTGCACCTACTAACCCAACTATCATCCGATTTATCATGCCTAGCTCCTAGTCATCTATAAAACCAAATTACCTTGAAGCACCACTTAAACCAGAGGTGAACTACAACATCGATAACTCTTATAGATGTAAATTTGACTCAATTAGTTTCCGTAATACTGAGAAAATGGGCTTAGGCGTTAAAGAACTACTGGATGAGCAGCGATTACCCAAAGGGGAACTGCTTCGCACCGCAAATTCTCGCGATCGCCGAGAAACATGGAGCTTACAACGTGCGGGTATTTGGCTCAGTTGCACGGGGAGAAGCAACAGAAAATAGCGATATTGATTTCCTGCTTGACTATGACCTGGAGAAGATTACTCCCTGGTTTCCAGGTGGGCTGTTGCTTGATTTAGAACAACTCCTTAATCGCAAAGTTGATATTGCGACCGTAGATATGTTGAAAGAACGTAATTGCGATCGCATTTTGCGTGAGGCTGTATCGCTGTGAGGCGTGAGGCAGAACGCTTGTAATACGGAATCCGTTGCATAGAGGAGTTTGGTGCACGGGCGAAGCATTCAGCAAAAGAATTGTGCTTCAGTGGCAAGGATTGTAACCGAACGCTTCGCCCCTACCGATACCGCTACTCTACAGACAGATTTGGTATAAGATGTCTCATGCGAAATGCAATGATGATTTAGAGTATTGCTGGTGTCGCTGCTCTTTGAACTTCTAGAATTATTGCTTCCAATTCTCTCCGAATAGCTGCAAGTTGCCCCAATTCTGAATGAGAAGCAGCCATTGCTGTTTCAGTGTTTTGTCGAGCTTCAGCAATGTTCTTCTCAATCTGTCCGTAAACTTGAGATTCAAACTCACGCAATTGCGCTTCTATTTGCTGCTCAAGGTCAACAGCGATCGCCTTGAACTGACTAACAATATCACGACGAATATCTGCCATCTGCCGCTCCTGCTCCCGCTCTCGATGCATCGCGTGTAAATCCATTCCTACGGAGACAACGGCTAGAGCTGGGCCTAAAAACATGGCAGCATTACCAATATTTTTGGCAATTCCTACTGCTTGCCAGGGCTTGAACTTAAAGCCAATTAACTCCCCAACCTTAAGAACGCCCTGATGTAGACTACTTCTTGCAACATCCGCCGACCGTAAAAACGTTTGCCCTGTTTGTGCTGTTTTTAGGGTTTCTCTGGTTGCTGTTTTTACTATTTTTGCGCCTACCCCTTGTCCAATCTTTTGCAGCCATTCAACTTGTCCTTGCACCTGCTGCTGTTTCAATTTGATAGTGGCATTTTTAGCTGATACGTCGCCATTGAAGTTGAGTTGAGCAACAAAAGCTTGAGTTAAGTTGCTTTGCAGTTCTGCTTCAACCTCGTGCTGAATGGATTGGATTGCTCTCTCAATCTCATTCTCAAAGGCTTTTCCTGTTTTCTCGTAATGATTGCGAATGTTAATTTCTGATTGTTTGTTCAAGTCCTCAAACGTTGCTTCACCAACTGCTGAGGCAAGATGGCTTCCTTCATTGGCGATCGCCGCTAACATATCCAAGGTAATGCTCTTGATCCGGGTGCGAAGTCGTTCTCGTTCCTGATTGATACGCCGAGAAATCCGAGAGAGAACTTCTAGAAACGCGGTATCCTCATTGGAGTTTCGGGCAAAACCAATTTGAGCGTCATCAATGCAGCCTAAGACAATTCGCACAGGGGTATCAAAACTGGCAAGGGATGCTCGACGTTCAACAAAGTGATTGAGTTCAGTAATAAAGCTGTGAAAACGGCTAACTTCTACCAAGAAATCATCGTTCTCATCGACTCCATCACAATAATCCTTAGCATCAATGAAACTAGTGGGAAATTCATTCAGGGCATAGGGTTTCAAAGCCTGTGCAAGACTATGACGATAGCTGGCAACTTTCTGATCTTCGTCGCCTGCTGCTGCTGACATCTTATTGATGACCAGCATCATTTTCCAGCGATAGCCTTTGTCATAGGCAAGCTTCTTAAAGTTTTCGACGGTGAGTGTATCAAACAGCATATAGGTCAGGCAAAACACCAGCAAATCGGCTTTGGCGATCGCTTCATAAGTGATGTCATCGTGATCGTGGCGATCGGTGAAAAGCCCCGGTGTATCAATGACCCTAATGCCGTTCCAATCGTAAGGAGCTGTTTTATCGGTTGCGATATCCGTGTCAATGTGAATGTCGCGTCGCCCTGTGAGTGCCGAGATGACTGTCGATTTACCTGCACTGTATTGCCCGATAAAAGCAACCGTCAACGCGCCCTGCTGCTTGTATTCCTTCATTCCATCACGTAACTTGTGCCGAATCTTGGTTAGCTCCGGAGAGTTTGTGGATGCCAGCAGATTGTCAAACTGGATGCAAGCCGCTTTGAACCGCTGACCAATATCAGCCGCTTTAAACGTCTGGTTGCTGTGAGACATAAATATTCCCTAGAGTTTTGTGCTTGTCGGTTGGATGGATACACGCTCTTGAAGAATCCTGCAAATCTCTTCCTGAGACTTAGCGAGCGGTAGAGCAGTAGTAGTCTGAATTTGAAAACTGCGTCCAAAGACACGATTCACTTTACGAATTCTCTTGCTAATCGAAATATCTGTTAGTGGCTCGTACTGATCAGTTGCCCAATCCAGAATTCGCTTAGCGTAGGCTCGGTTGAGATAGTTGGAAGAATCTAACAATTTCGCTTGAGCAAATTGGAGCTGATTGGCGATCGCCTCAACTCCTTGAATCAATTCCTCGAAATAAGCATCAGCGGCAGTAACAACCGATCGGCAATATGGATCAAAATTCTCCTTTACCTGCTTAAGCACCTGCTCTCGCTGTGTTTCAAGTTGTTTGTTCAAAGCTGCTGAGATATTCTCAACTGCCTCATGACGTTTCTGATCTCGTGATTTGAATTGTCCTGAGAGCCAACTTGCAATTCCACCTGCAATTCCAAGCAAGCCCAGTGGCGGAAAAACGAAGGCTAGGATTGCACCTGCGGCAACCAGCACCATACCGCTAATCCGAACAAAATCTTTGTCGAAGAAATTAGAGTCTTGCTCTGTAAAGGTAAAGCTATTGCTTTGCAGTTGGCTAATGAGTTTTAGCTCATTCCCAATTTCTTCAATGGCTTCCTGAACGCTGCGCTGAAAATGTTGACTTGCCTGTTCAGGAGCAATTTTTAATCGTGCTTCAAATTTTAGTGACTTTAGCCTTTCCTTCCAGCCGCTGTTCATCTGGTTTTCATTAGATTCCCAATGGCTTTCTGCGAAAGGTCTTACTTGGTTAAAAGCGGACTGGAATATCTCCTTGATGTTCTGCTGCAACTGCTCCAAGCTATCTCGCTTGGCAGCGCGAATTTGCCGCTTGAGATCTTGTTGCTTTCCTTGAAGTTGCTTTGCTAGATCGTTGTAAGCGATCGCTTGCTGAGCAATCCATTGGTAGGGAGCGTCAATAGAGCCAACCGTTGAACCCAGTAAAGTTTGCGATCGCCGAATTGCTCCATAATCGATCAGCGATGCTCGAATCGAGTTGAGAAAGTTTTGGATTCGACTTGCCTGAAACAGCTTCTTGGATTGTTTTTCATGCTCTGGCTCCCGCGAAAGTTGTGCTGCTAGCAGCATTGCCGGAATCACGTCTAGATAATCGTTGGCATAATGTTGCTTTGCATATCGATGAATTCGATTCAGGTGTCCACCAATGCCGCTTTTCCCTTCTAAGGCAAACCATCGGTCTGGGTCTTTTAAGAAGTGTTCCAATCGGCGAGAGTCGCGCAGATTGTAATGGATGTTTAGTAGAACAATCAGAGGTTTGGTCTTCTCCTTAAGAACTTCGAGAAACGCAAACTCAGATTCTTGAATGCTGTCATCAGTGACGACATAACAGATTACATCTGCCTCTTCAATCACGCTGCGGGCAATCTCTTCGTCCGTTTTGCCGCCTGGTGCGCCGATTCCCGGAGTGTCAATAATTCGAATGTTTTTCCACTCATACACTCGGTTATAGCGAGTCGTCCGCTGTTTACCAACGCCAATCGCCTCCCATCCTTCACCCGTGATCACAGCATGGAGCGTACTTTTTCCAGCTTTCGTCCTGCCCATGAAAGCGATACTGAAATGATTGAGCGCTCGCTGCTTCGCCCGAAAAGCTTCACGAACTGCTTCTAAATCGCGCAAAATTTCAATTGAGAGATGCTGACGAGTTTGTTCAAGCTGTTCAGCGACTCCTTTTGCAGTTTGATATTCTCCTGATCCACTCGTCTTCTGTTTAATGCCGTCAATGACTTGCTGAACGCCATTTCCTAGCTCTTTCAGCACAGTGTGCGTTTGCCTCAATGCCTGATCAGAATACTTGAAGTCCTCACGAGCAATTTTGGAACATTGCTGAATTGCATCGTCATACTCTGGCCCAGACAGTAGAACTTCTCGCTGAAGCTGCTCAATGCGTTGTCCAATATTTTCTGGAGCAAGCTCAGCCAATTTAGTGATCAGCGATCGTGACAAGATCGACTCAGCTCCCTTCAGTAGCCGCGCTCCAACTGATAGCTGGTCATCCTCGTTGTCGGTATGCGTTTGCCAATTTTTAAAGCCTTGCGCTTCCTCCAGCATTTTCTCAATTTCACGCTGCGAGATGCCCCAAAGTTGAGCAAGTTGATTAACCACCTCTCGTTCAAGCGGTGAAAAGTAGCCGTCAATGTAGGCGATCGCTAACACCTGACGGAAGGCTTCGCTCTGCTGACCGACCGGAATCTTTTGAACTACTGCCTCAAAAGAAATTTGAGTGTCATCTTGCTCCAAGATTTTCTCCATCTCTTGGAGCGTCGCCTGATTAACCTTTGCCTGATCTGCCAAACTTCTGAGGGCGCGTGATTCGTGACTGTGGATTTGCTGATCAGCACAGATGACATGTGTGAGCAGGAGGAAAGCATAATCTAACGCTACGTGTTGATGAGGAAGTGCAGTAGCTACCATCTATAAGTTCCTGCAAAAATACTTAATTTACTCAGCGGTCTCCTCCAAGAATTCCCGGATTTTGAGGCAACATACCGTCGAGATCTTCATCGATTATTCATCTTCTAACTGTTTATTTACTTAAATATTGCTAGCGATCGCCCCAAATATTCCTACAGGCTCTAACGTCAGTAGAACCCGTAGGACAAGCTAGAGCTTTACACAGAAATAGAAGTGGAGAGAACTCGTGTAATGTGCAATCAGTACGATACAGACACCCGTGAACCCAATCGTATATGAACCGTTTTCTATTTTCTGTCGTAATTGAAGACAGAATAGCGAATGATAAGGGATAAGAGAGCAAGCTTTAAAACCCGTAAATCTAATTTTGAGTTCGTAAATCAGGTTTCAAACTCAAAAACTTGCTTTCAAACTCGTAAACCTTGTTTTGCAGTTTAAAAATCAGGTTTTAAACTTGTAAACCTTGTTTTCAAACTCAAAAACCTGATTTCAAACCCGTAAACCTTGTTTTGCAATTTAAAAAACAGGTTTTAAACTCTTAAACCTGTTTTTGTTTACAATTTCGAGCAAAAATACCTGCGCGAAAGGCAATCGCCACTCTCCTCTCCTCAAAAACTCTGTAACTTTCCACCTTGACGAGATACCGTCTGCTCAGATATGCTGTCACGCTAAGGTTGTCTTTTTATACGCAAACAACCCCACTACGCCCAAAAATCTAGCGCCGCTCAAAGCTGTTAGCGCAGCGATGAGCGACTGACCCCCAAACTGATACCAGCAGTCTGGCGGCTAACGGAGAATTTTAACACTCCCCTAGCCACCCCGACTTGTGATGTCAAAAAAGCGTTGCTAATGAGAATTAGCAGTATTAAAAGTGTGGGGTGGCTAGGTTTTTGGGGTTTCCTTGCAAACCCTAAACGGAGTCACAACTGATGCTTGAATGTTTTCTAGATCTCAACTCACCAACCGTTGAGAATACATCCCCTGCTCAATTTTCTGAACGCGAACGCCTACGGGTTCTCATCATTGGCTCTCGCGATGGTGTAATCGCAACCATTCACGATTTACATGGACGCGGCTTTGCCGAAGCGGGAGCGTGGAGTCCTCTGTTGCCCGCTCCCAGTTCTGGTGAAGTGATGAGTATCTTAACTCGCGATCGCAGACCAGAAAGGTAAAAAAAGGAAGGGCGATCGCCTCACTAAAACAACAGCTTATAGCGGCAGGTTCATCAAAAAGGTAGAACCTTAACTCACTGCACTAGTGAAACTGATTAACCTCCCTTGAGCTTCAGTGATTTATTTGGCGATCGCCAGTCCTAGTTCAAAACTGTTGGACAAAAATTGTCTAGTAGGGTGAGAAACTCTGTCCACCTAGGCGATGTTAAACCAAAGTAAACATTTGTAAACTAAGAATATAATCTCTGCACCTCATACCCTTATGGCAATCTCGTTTGTCAATCACGCCCAAGAGTTGACCTACAATCGCACCTTAGACTACCTCAAGTCCAGCATGTTCAAGGACTCAATGCATGTCCTGGAAGACGAACCTAAGTTTAATCTGCTCTACAAAGAGACGACGCTGATTGAGGTAGAGGTGCTGCCCTGGGAGATTCATCCCTGGGAAGACTCGGAGGTGGCGATCGTCAGAGCCTCTAGCCACATCACCGTTGGCAGCACCGTAGATGCTGATTTGATTCAGTTTTTGCTATCTGAAAATCGCAAAATGCGGTTCGGTGCATTCCAGCTTGACGAAGCAGGACAAATTCTATTTGTCCACAGCATTTTGGGTGGTGAAAACATGGATTTGCTGGAGTTAGAAAGCTGTCTGCTGTCAGTGGCGGCGATCGCCACCCGCTACGACGACATCATCACCACTACATCCCCATATTCCGCTTAAGCTGCTGCAATTCCTCTTCGGTTTCCCACTGTTGAAAACTTTTTTCCAGAGGATCGTACGCCGTAGAAGTACTGCTGAAGCTGTAATCTTGATTCCATCCAGCGGTCTGCCAGCGCTGCTCAGCTTGCTGGGTGGCGCGGGTTGCCTGTGCTTCTGCTACCTTCGTCTGCACTTCCTTGCGCCGCAGCTGAATTTGCCGCTGTAGCTCGATTGTTTGCTTACTGCGATCTTTGAGCACTTCCATTTGTCCCCAAAGCTGGTTTCCTTGACTGAGTAGAGCCGCTTCCCTTTCTTCCGCAGGTTTTACTAAGTCAGTTCTTCCGGCATTTTTCGCCTTTTCAATCCGAATATGCCAGCGCTGCACTTCCTGAGCCGTTTCTAGAATTTGGTCTTGTAAACGTTTTTCGCGCGATCGCAAATCTGCCAGCAGCCGCACCGTTTCTTCTTCCTGCTCCCGCAATTTCTCTTCTAACGCTTGCAGTTCCAAATGCGGATTGTTGCGTAGAAACTCCTCCAGCCGAGTTTCTAAAAACCGACTGAAATCCTCAAATACGCTCATTATCAGGAATCCCTTGCTAGCAAAACTGCCTCTTCATCCTAGCAAGCTCCCCCTACTGAAACATAATTCCAATGGAGCAGAATAAACATCCATTCCTGCATCCGAGAGTGCAATTTTTTCTCTGGGTTCGGTAGTAGCAGCTACAAACTTGTTATAACAATGGCGGCAAACTAATCCTCAAACTTACTCACCGTAACTTTTAAATCCTCTATCTGGAGTTGCAATTTCGCTCACTTCGGAAATGTTTTGGTGTTGGAGTACCGGTTCTCCATCCGCGAAGACATATCCAAATGAGGCAATCCCAGACCAGCCAATATTTCTTGAAGGAGCGAAACCGCTGATGTTTTCTGATGCATTGCTTCTGGCACAAGTTGCCATTGAGGATTTGCCAAAATCAACTCAATTTCTAGAAACGTTTGTTGCAGAATCCTACTACTACTGGGCTTCTGTATTCATGCTGATTATCCATGCAGGTTTCCTTGCCTATGAAGGGGGAGCCTCCAGAACCAAAAACGTTTTGGCAACGATGGTCAAAAACTTGATCACGCTATCAAGCGTAGGTTTAGCGTTTTTCTTCTTCGGCTGGTGGGTTTACAATGCCTTTCCCCTATTTCCAGTCAGTGGCGGAGTCTTAGGTCCGTGGACAAATCCAGAAGCTAGTGAAACCATTGCCGCAGCAATGGTCTACGTGGAAGCTTCCTACCCCTGGTCGCCAGCCCTTGGGCCCAACACAGCCGACCATCTCACAGGAGTATTCTGGTTTGCTTTTGCGTTATTTGCCATGACTACTGCTTCTATCCTGTCGGGTGCCCTAATTGAGCGGGTCAAGATTGGCGCATACGTCATCATGTCAATTGTCTTAGGAGGCTTCACCTGGGTTGTAGGAGCCGCTTGGGGTTGGAATTACTTTGGCTGGTTGTTTAACTCCTTTGGCTATCACGACTTTGGCTGCGCTGCCGTGGTACATGGAATCGCAGGTTTCTTCACGCTAGGCGTGTTGATCAACCTCGGACCAAGAATTGGAAAATATGATGCTCAAGGAAATCCTCGACCCATTCTGCCGCACAACTTACCGCTAACAATGGTGGGGCTGTTACTCATCTTTGTAGGTTTCTATGCATTCCTCGCAGCTTGCTTAATTTTCTTACCCGGCTACTCTGCGGAGACAACCATTTATGGCACACCAATGACACTGGCATCAATTGGTGTGAATACCACTTTGGCACTAGCAGCAGGAATTATAGCTGCCTACATCTCCTCTAAAGCAGATCCGTTTTTCACCATTTCAGGCGGCTTAGCTGGCATCATTTCGGCAGGTGGCGGGATGGATCTCTACCATCCAGCTCTGGTTATTATCATTGCTTTCATCGGTGCCTTCATCATGCCGAAAGTGGCTATTTTCGTTGAGAAGATTGGCATTGATGACGCAGTAGGGGCCGTTGGTGTACACGGTTGGTGTGGACTATTTGGCTCTGTGGTTGTCGGCATTGCAGCGGCAGGCTTCCCCCAAGGAGAGTCAGTTCCAGCAATCAACTTGGGTGGACAAATTCTGGGTGCGTTTATCTGCACAGTTCTGCTAGGTTTCATCCCAGGATACGGCACAAGTTGGATTCTAAAGAAGCTAAATCTACTGCGGGTCTCCCGGCAAGAAGAAATCGAGGGGTTAGATCTGTCGGATCTAGGCGCTGAGGGCTATCCAGAGTACGCCATGATGTCTTATGTGACGCAGCAAATACCTGCTCCAACTGCCGCAGGACGACCAGTTTCCGGTTCTACAGAGCTAGCGCCTGAGTAAGGAGGAATGAAAATGATTAGTCCCTTTGAGACTTTTGAAGAGTTTTCTGCAGCAGAAGGTCCAATTTACACGTTTGCTAATAGTCCGGCTGTCATTGGTGTTTTGCTGGTCATTTGTTTATTAATTTCGCTCTACTTTGTCTATGCTTCTTTTGTGATCAAGAAAGGAGTATTGACTGGACACAATCCCATGTTTTTGGGAATTGTCATTGCAACAGGCGCACTTTCACTGGCGGATCAGGTGTATGCCAATCATATGAGGGAGGGCAACCGCCCAACTGCCAGTATCACCCAGCCTGAAAAACCTCATACAAGCCGCAACTTTCAACCGCTTGCCCTATTGGGGTTAGTGAGTGGCGGAGCAGCAACCCGTCGCCGCAAAAATCGTCCTCACCCTTCTGCTGCTATTCGTAAGCGTAGAATTCGCTAATTCTGTTCTGATTTAAGCGTTGCTGAATGCGGGTATGATTCACGGATTTCAATCCCCTTTGTAGGGTCATGGCAATGCCATGACCCTACGAAATTCATACATCAAATCAACAACACCCTGATTTGTATAGCTGTTACCACAGTTAAAAAGAAGGAGGAAAGCTTTGCTTTCCTCCTTCTTTTTAGGTCAGGGAGTTGAAGTAGCCTGAGTCGTTGAGGAATTTCTTTGCTCAATCACCACCCTTTCCCCATAGTTCAGCAACGTATCTAAAACGGCTAGTCGGTTTTCCCAAGTGCTAATCCGGTAGCTGTGGTTTAGCGATTGCAAATACATCCACCGATTGAAATTAGAACGGAAGCTGTTTAACTGCAACCTAGCCCGTTCTAACTTTTGTCGGGAGGGCTGATCCGCTAGCTCGTTGAGCGCCAGTTCCAGAGCTTCTGCCTCGGTGCGCCATTCCTCAAGCTGCTGGTCGCGCATCCAAAGCTGCCCGTTTTCTAGTAAATAGCTCCACTCTCGCTGCAAGGCGTTATATCGGGTTACTGCTGTGGCAAACGGCTGACGATAGGGAATGGGAGTATCAGTTTCGCCCTGAGTCCGGCTGAAAATGCCTTGCAGATTCTCGTTCAGATTCTCAACCGCAAATAGCGAATAGCCCCCGGCCGGTAGGTCACGCAAGGCCTGAATCTGGTCAAGGGCGGCCGACTCGGGCAGATTAAGCAGGCGAATTGCTGGCAATACCAGGATGGAACCTAGATCTGCGTCTGTATCTAGCCAGGGACCAGCCAGCCTTTGTAGACGGTTGGTGTCCATTGCATAACTCATCGGCACGATCAGATCAACGTCGCCACGCCGCGCCCAAACTTCCCAGTTTTGCTGAATCTTTTGCACCCGCTCATGTTCTGACATGGAAAAGACGGCAGCCGATAAAACCAGGTCAGGGTTGCGTTGCCTCAGTTGGCGGGCAGTATCTGCAACAAATGAGTTAATCTGCTCGGTGCGAAAGTCTGTCCACTGCTGCCAAAGCTGGCGATCGCTGGGTGAAATCTCAACGGGGTCAACCCCTGTCAACCGCTGAAACTGCTGACGAGCAGCCAGTCCATAGCCATAGCTGCGACCAGCGCTAGGGTCTTGAAAGGGATAGCGAATGTAGTCAAGCTGCAAGCCATCCACGTCATAGCGCGTCACGATTTCGTCATACAGGCGCAGCAAATATCGCCGCACCGCAGGGTTAGCAGGATCTAAAAAGGGTTTGCCCTGCCCCGGCGGAAACATACTGCCCCGGTTGTCATAATTTGCCCAATCGGGATGCGCTGAAATTACTGGACCGGGATAGTCTGCGGGTTGGTTGAGTAACGTGTTGTGCGGACGATTGCCTGCTGCAAACGCCCATACCCAAGCGTGTAGCTCAATGTCGCGTTCGTGCGCCAGATCAACCGCTTCTGCCAGGGGATCCCAATGACGGGTAAGTGGGTTTTGCTCAGGCGCAACGTCGCTGGGGTAAATGGGATAGCCCGCATTCACCGTTTCAAAGAAGACAGTATTAATTCCAGCGGCAGCGAGGCGATCAAAAATTTGCTCTAGTCCACGTCGCGAACCCGCTCGTACAATCGTGCCCCGGTCAAGCCACATAGCGCGAATTTCGGGCTGTGCTGAGGGGCGATCGGTGGGGAAGTTTTGCCACAAGATTTCTCTAGCTCGAAGCCACTGCCGTCGTGCAGTTGCATAGTCTCGTGCCGCAACAAGCTGAGGAAACTCTTCTAGAATTTGCTGCGCTTCACGCACCGTTTCATTGACCGATTCACCATTGCTAGACCGTCTCTCCGCAAGAACAGTACCATCAGCGCTGGCGGTCAGCACAGGATTACTTCCAGCGCTATTCGTAGCAGCATCAACGTCTCTCAGACTGACGCTGCTGTTGGCTGAATTTGCTGACAGCAAAGCGCTTTCAAATCGACCAATCAGATTTTCTAGCTCCTGACGCATGGCGATCGCCTCCAGCGTCGTAATCGGCAAAGCGCTCATTTCAACCGGCACGCCTGCTGGGGCAACCTGCTCAGCTGGGTCTAAAGAGTTAGGAGTGACCGGACTGGAGGAAGGCGATCGCCCTGGGCGTGTGGGGTTGGGAGCCATCTCAGCAACAGGGGCAGCTGGAGCCTCTGTGCGAGATGAAAACTCGGCTGGAAAGTTAGCCTGATCAGGTTGATTAACGGCTGATGGAGCAGGAAGCGCTTCATCAGACATTGAGGCGACATCGCCATGACGACCCAGTGCCGCCCGCAACCAGGTGCTATCCAACGCAACTGAGCCGGAGCTATCTCCGCCCCAGTGCCAGCCTAGAAAGGTGGTTCGCTCTGTAATCACCACCGCTGGAACCGTATCTCTGCCGCCCGTTGATTGGGAATGCTCAAACCAACCATTACCCGCAACATTCTTCCAGGTGGCGACCGTCTGACTCGACAACCCATCGGGAATAACGGCTGCTCCCAGGACAGAGCTTGATGTTTCCGCTTCATTCACCCATGCCTGGTTTGCGTCAGAAGTTGGCTCCAGCGCAGCAGGCTGCTCAAGCTGAAAGCCCCAGTAGGCTCCCAGGAGCGATCGCAATGCCTGCTGTACCCCATAAGACGAAGAGCTACCTACCGGACCGCTGACGATCAGCCTGCCGCCCCGATTCATCCAGGACTCTAAGGCCAAAAGCTGCGCCGACGTAATCGTCTGCACGTTTGGCAAGAAAATTACCGTAAAGCCTTCCAGGTCAGCAGCTCGTTGCACCTGCTGCAAATCGATCACCTGATAGGGCAGTTCTGCGGCTTGCAGCCGAGTTGTCACTTGATTCCACTGGAATGCATTGTCTTGACTGCGAACAACGCCCAGCGTGAGGGGCTGCGACCGCCGTGCCTGTGCTACACGAGAACTGGGTGCCGTCCCAGCCTGAACGTTCAACAATAGAGTGGGAGCGTACAACAGAGTTCCAGATAAGGTTCCGGCTAAAACTCTCTTCCATCTGGCAGTACGATGGTTGCGCCGCGCTTGGGTTTGACGGAGCGGCTGACTAAAGCGATGAATCAATGAAACTTACTCCTCACGTCCAAATGCGGTCAACACCTTGCAGAAGCATGGCTAAATTCGCTGGCTTCCTGCGCTCGGAATCCATCTAAAACTCAATTGGGCTTTTGAATGATTGAGTTTTGGGATGGTGATCTGCAGGGCACGAATAGGGTCTTAGGCTTCAGTTAACTGATTGAACCAAATATGAAGTTGCTTAAAGGATGATCTCATATTTAGGCAACCGGTCTATCTGCTAAAAATACTGGATGATGAACTAGTCCATACAAAGCCAGCCACAATCAGTGAAATTTGTGAGTAGCTTGGTGGCAGAGAAGTTATTTCAGGAAAGTGATAGTTGGATATGTCCCTGATACAAAATTTTACTGAGGTAGAAAGTTTAATCAGGAAGCTAAGCGCTTCATTGCAGCAAAGTGAATAATTCTTTTGATTGTTCCCATTGCAGCAGAGTAAATAAGCCTTGAGCTTGTCGTCACTTATCCTATCGTTTCCGCTTTGTGCTGAAAACCCTGCAACCTGTCGTTACATATAATCTTCACTTAGAGTAATCTTCACCTACCGCGCTTTGCGCTTGAGCAGGTTTAGTTTTTTGCTGTGTACCTTGCTAAGCGCAGCACACAGCAAGAAATTTGTAGCTTAGGCAATTAAAAAATCCTATGAAGGAATCAGTTCTGCCTTAAGCAAGAGGAATGGAGTAAAGCTTTGCGACTAGGGGTACAAAGCAAAGCCTGGTCATCCGGCATCACCACAAACTTACTCAATTCCCTCATTCACAGGGAATCGATCGATTAGCTGAATCGCTCGGTTAGCGTTGGCTCTCAGCGCACTGGGAAGGTGGGGAACGTGGGGAATTTGGGAAAGAAAATCGAGGGTACGGCGGAAAATTCGAACGATGTCGCCTTCGTCCAGACTCGTGTTGGTGCAAAGCTCTGCCCACTCTACACCCAATGCCCACTGCTCAACCAAAGCAATCCATTCCAGCTCTAGCCAGACGGGTAGCGCAATCTGATAGCGTCGCTGAAGCTGAAAAAGCTGACGACGAATGCCTCGCAGTCCGCTGAGTGCCTCTTCAACGGTTGGCGAGAGATCATAGCGAATCCAATTGTCAGGACGCGATACCTCTGTGACTAAGGCAGCACAGGCAGTGGCCAGATGGTGAGGGTCCAAGTCGTCGAGTTCGCCGGATGCTAGAGCAAGCCCTAGCCACAGTTCGTTGTCTCCCCGAATAGCAGCGGCGACCTGCCCCATCGGAGTTGGGGTAACTTCTTCGACACAGCCAAAGTGTCGCAAAATTTCTAGCAAGCTGAGAAATTCTTGCCAGTAACGCTGGGATTGTTTGCCGAGCTTGCCTTGGCGATCGCCAATTTCATCCTGTATTCGCTCAATTCGGTGCTGCCGTTTGAGCAGTGCCGTTGGGTTGCCCCATTCCTGTGCCGGATGACTTTGAATCTGAGCCTCAACCATTTGAACTCGCTCTAGCTGTGCCTGGATTTCGGGGGCAACGTCAAGCATAGAGGGGGGTTGGGGAATTTTGGTGGCGATCGCCTCCGTTTCCTCATTGCCACTGCGGCTCTGCCCCGGTTTAGGCGGCATTTCAGCGGGTGGGTTGAGGTGGTCTACGCCTGCCAATCGGGGAAATTCACCGTGCAGCCCGACCACATCAGCAACCGTAACCACATACCAGCGATTGTCTTTACCCAGACAAACCAGGTAGGGAAACTGACCTGCCCCAGGCGCTTTGGTGACTAGCACCGCAGGCAAGGGAGACGACACTGGGACGTGTTTTCCCTTGAGGCTGAGAACCGTTCCGGCGATCGCAAAGGATAGCGCTGTGCCAAGTTCACTTGCCTGCACTTCCTGCGCCTGCTGCTGCAAAATTTTGAGCAAACGGCGTTCTTCTTTTAGCCGTTCCTGAAGTTTTTCGTAGTTGGCAAGCAGAGTGCTATCAAAGGCGGCTAGCTGAGCCTGATGGTGTTCTAGCTCAGCGAAAAGGTCAGCGATCGCCTGCTGCTGGGGCTTCAGGTGTAGCGTTGCCAAATATTGCCCAAAACTGCGCTCGATCAGGTCTTTTGCTTCTCCTAGGGTGTGTGTTTGCAGCAGATTTAGCACCATGCCATAGCTGGGCGTAAATTGGCTAATTAGCGGGTCTGCCCCTGATGTCGCCAGATAAGCCGCTTCAGATGCGCCTTCAAAACGGGTTTGCACCGTCACCACATGACCCAATTCATCCATGCCGCGTCGTCCTGCCCGTCCTGCCATTTGCAGAAACTCGGAAGCGTTGAGCAGACGATGACCACGATCGGTACGTTTTGACAGGCTAGAAATAACCGTGGTGCGGGCAGGCATGTTAATTCCGGCAGCCAATGTCTCGGTGGCAAACACAACCTTGATTAGCCCTTGCTGAAACAGTTCTTCAACTAAACCTTTCCAGGCTGGCAAAATTCCGGCGTGGTGAGCTGCGATTCCGCGATATAGCGGCTCGATCTGCCCGCTACGACCGGCTTCTGGGTTGCGATGCAGGAAGTTATCAATTTGGGTTTTGAGCGCCTGTACCTCTGCCTCATTCACCAGCGACATTTGCTGTAGCTCGTTGACGGCAGCATCGCATCCCTTGCGGCTAAAGATAAAGTAAATAGCAGGCAGCATATCTCGCTGCTGAAGCTGGCTGACAACATACGCCAAACTAGGAGTATCCTGCCGTCCTCGTTGTTTGCCTCTGTGCTTAAGGTTGGGGTTAATGCTCTTCTGGTTGCGATTGAGCAGCGGAAACAGCCCTTTGGGGTTGCAGAAGTGAAACTGCAACGGAACTGGGCGGAAGTCTGAATAAATTAGCTCGGTTGGTCCGTGAACGCGATCGATCCAGTCGGTGAGCTGATCGCTGTTGGCAACGGTGGCAGACAGGGCGACAAGCTGGACTTCGGGCGGACAGTAGATTACAGATTCTTCCCAGACCGTCCCGCGTTGGCGGTCGTTCATGTAGTGGCATTCGTCCAGCACGACTGCTTCTACATGGGTGAGGGAAACGCCGACTTCACCAATTGGCGTACCATAAAGCATGTTGCGGAAGATTTCGGTGGTCATCACCACAATGGGGGCATCCCGGTTGACGGAGACATCTCCAGTCAGCAGCCCGACTTGTTCCGCACCAAAGCGATCGCGAAAGTCTCGCAATTTCTGATTTGACAAGGCTTTGAGTGGCGTAGTGTAAAACACTCGCTTACCCTGCTCTAGCGCCCGATGAATCGCATATTCACCAATTAACGTTTTCCCAGAACCCGTAGGCGCACACACAACAACCGATCGCCCCTCGTTTAGGGCGACGATCGCTTGCTTCTGAAAGTCATCCAGCTCAAACGGAAATAATGTTTCTAGATCAAGTTCAACAGAGTTTTGAAGATTCACTGGCTCAAGTTCCGGCACAGTATGGCAAAGAAATAAGGTGGGGCGATCGCAAAATTGCGTTCTTAACTTATATCAATTCATCTCAATGATGACATTCTCTAGAGCCTTCCTCCAAAAGTGCATACTTAAACATAAGCAATTTTCAGTTGAGCACAGTTTTATTTGGGCTGTTTGTCATTTGTGGAATTACTGGAAACAACCAATGACCAACAACGCATGATCACTCGCTCTTGATGTACGACAACGTTTGCAAATATTTAGCAGAGACTTTCACATCGGATCTAGCAAGCTGGCTGTTGGGTCCATCTTCATCTGATCGGCTTCGACCGCTGAAGACGGAGCTTTCCAATGAGCAAATTCGGACTGATTCGCTAATTCTGCTGGAATCTAGCAATCTGGTTCTGCATATTGAGTTTCAAACTGAACCCGACCCAAAGATTCCCTATCGGATGACGGACTACCGCCTGCGGGTCTACCGCAGTTTCCCGAATCGAGACATGCATCAAGTGGTGATTTATTTGAAGCCCAGCACCTCGCCCTTAGTACAGCAAAATTGCTTTAGCCTGCCTAAAACCCGACATGAGTTTGAGGTAATTCGCCTCTGGGAGCAGCCCACAAATCTATTTCTCAATGCTCCCGGGCTGTTACCCTTTGCACCCCTTAGCTGTACCACCGATCCAGTTTCCGTGCTAGATCAGGTTGCTCAAAAAATTCAGGCTCTTCCCGAACGTCAAACCAAGAGTAACGTAGCAGGATGCACCGCGATTCTATCGGGTTTAGTATTAAATCAAGAGCTAATTCACAGAATTCTGCGGCAAGACAGTATGAAAGAATCTGTAATTTACCAAGAGATCCTGCAGGAAGGCATTCATCAAGGGATTCAGCAGGGCATTCAGCAGGGCATTCAGAGAGGCGTTGCTCAAGTTGCTCTGAATTTACTGAAAACTGGTATGAACGTTGTACAGGTAGCAGAACTAACGGAATTGTCAGTTGAGCAGGTACAGAGACTACAAGATTCGATTCAACAAAACTGAATCGACGGAGACTAATGGATTCAGAGCAATGAGTCTTTGCCCTAACTTCCCACCTGCACAATTCGCCACGCCTGCTCGATCGCCCTCTCTGAGAAGCCCAGTTCGACCAAAAGCTGTTTTGCCTGAGACAGTGTGATGTTTTGAGTTGCTAGGGGATGCGATCGCGCCGTCACTTTAGCCCATTCCTGCAGTTCGGGGGAAAGGATCTGCGCGTGAGCGGAGCTACTAGACGGCAGTTTTGGAAGGTTTTGGTGATCGGAAGTTGCTGCCAGCAGAATCAGAAGGCACTGAAGCACCTCTCTTTGCATTTGAGTCAGCTTCAGATCTGAGGAAAGCGGAACTTCTACACCTGTGTTTCCCAGAGTTGTCGTGTCAGGTTCATTAGCCTGCAAAGCAGATTCATTAGCCTGGACAGAAGGATTTGCAGCATCCACAGGCATTTCTTGTTGCGGCTTGCGAGTTGCCAACCCACCTGCAAAGCCACCTAAAACCATACCCGTCCAGAGTCCGGTAAAGCTGCCTTGCCACGCGGCTCCGGGAGTGACCCAGGCTTCACAGACATTTCGCAAGCCCCAGGGTTGAGTTTGACAGCGCTGGGTCTGAACGTTGACACTCATCTGTCCACCGATCAAAAAGCCAAACGCTCCCGATGCCAAAGCCACAAAGGTACAGATCAAGGTTCGCTGAGTGGGCAGGGGCACCTTCTCTCCTGATGACGCTGGATTGATTTTAGCGGTTCTATCTTAAGCCATCTCATCGCCATATCAGCCGTGCGATGCACGACTGACATAGCACACATCCATTTTGCGTTTATCTGAATCAGCCTGTGTTTCTCATGCCAGCGGCAATCCCGTTGATGGTGAGTAGTGCGCCGCGCAGCAGTTCGCCCCGACTATAGCGAGAGCGAATCACACCGGAAGCTGCATGGGTTTTGTGCTGCCGCAGACGCTTGAGCAGAGAGACTTGCAGGAAGCCTAACGGTACGATGGTGCCATTGCGAAGCTGGACCGATCGCTGAAGCTCAGGGTCGCCATCTAGCAGACGCTTATGTCCGGTGATAGTCAGAACCAAATCGCGGGTGAGGTGAAACTCAGTAGCGATTTGCTCAAACACCTGTTGGAAGCGATCGCGATCTTCAGGATGAGTCAACTCTCGCACATAGTGACTGGCGATTTGCAAATCCACCTTAGAGAGGGTCATCTCACACTTAGAGATCACCATTTTGAAGAAGGGCCACTTGTAGTAGAAGTAGCGCAATAGCTTCAGGTTTTCCTCAGGTTCTTCTGCTAAAAAGGACTGAATTGCCGTGCCTACGCCGTACCAGGAAGGCAGCAAAAAGCGAGTCTGCGTCCAGCTAAATACCCAGGGGATTGCCCGTAGGCTAGACAAATCCTTTTTGCCGCCACGCCTTGCCGGGCGAGAACTGATTTGCAGTTGGCTAATTTCTTCGATCGGGGTGACCTGATGAAAGAAGTCAATAAAATCGGGCTGTTCGTAGATTAAATTGCGGTAGTGAGAACGCGATCGCGCCGCGATTTCTTCCATAATTTCGTGCCAGGGCTGAATATCATCAAAGCCGTTTCGCAGCACGCTAGCCTGAATCACGGCAGTGGCGATCGTTTCCAGGTTATACAGCGCCAGTTCTGGCAGATTGTACTTAGAGGCCAGCACTTCGCCTTGCTCAGTGATCTTGATTCGCCCATCAATACTGCGTCCGGGCTGCGCCAAAATCGCTTCATAGGCTGGACCGCCACCCCGACCTACAGAACCGCCCCGTCCATGAAAGATGCGTAAGGAGATGTCATAACGCTCAGCCACTCGCTGTAATGCTTGCTGCGCCTTGTGAATTTCCCAGTTGCTGCTAAGAAAACCAGAATCCTTGTTGCTGTCAGAGTAGCCCAACATCACTTCTTGGAGCGACAGCGGCTGGGTTGCCAGAGCTGAGCTTTCTTCTCCTTCTTCATTCTGCTTGTAGCCCCCCGACAGATAGGATCGGTAGAGCGGCAACTCAAACAGATGTTGCATTACACCTGGGGCTCGCTGCAAGTCTTCAACTGTCTCAAATAGCGGCACGACCTGAAGACTACCCGATCCGGTTGAGGGATCGTAAAGTCCAGCTTCTTTAGCAAGCAGCAGCACTTCCAGCAGGTCGCTAACGTTGTGGCTCATGCTGATGACGTAAGTTTGGCAAATTTCTGCTCCAAACTCTTGATGCAGCTTTCGCACCATGCGGAAGGTTTTAATCGTTTCGCAAGTCTTTTCAGAAAAGGGCAGTTCCGTTGGAATGAGGGGGCGACGGGTTTGCAGTTCGGTCGCTAGCCAGAGCGATCGCTCCTCCTCCGACAACTCGTTGTAAGCGCGAGGCAAAATCTGTAGATAGTTGCCGATTTCATCCAACGCATCCGAGTGGCGTGAGCTTTCCTGACGAATATCTAGATAAGCCAGGTTAAAACCGTAAATTTCCACCTGACAGATTAAATTTTCCAGATCCTTGCAACTTAGCCCCGTCTCCTCCAGGTTGCGCTGGATCAGCCGCAGTTCTGCCAGAAAATCTGTACCAAAGCGGTAAATTGCAGCCGGGTTGATTTCTGGAATTTCATCCTGGAAACAGTCGCCTTTATAAAGCTGAAGGCTGCGATCGCGCGTATTCTCCAAGCGTTTTTGAATGTAAGCCAGCTTTAGCCGATAGGGTTCCTGCCGATAGCGAATTGCCAGCTCATCGTACACCTCTGGCATCTGCATCTGGTCTTGCTCCAGCGACTCCAGCAGATCTGGCAAAACATCACTCCAATGCAGCGACAGACTCAACAAATTCGTTAGTTGCTTAATCGACTGAACATACTTCTCCAGCACCAGATTACGCTGATAGCAAGCTGTCTTCCAGGTGATTTGTGGGGTAACAGAAGGATTTCCATCTCGGTCAGAGCCAACCCAGGAGCCAAACTTGCAGAAGTTATAGCTAGGCGGCCGTAACCGTGGAAAAGTAGTGTGCAGCGCATGGCGAAACCGCCGATAGAGCTGGGGAATCGCATCAAACAGCACTTCCTGGAAATAGTGCAGCGTGTAGTCTACTTCATCCAGGACCGTTGGCTTAAACTGGTGCAACTCATCTGTGCGCCACCACAGGCGAATTTCCTCGGTCAACTGTTCACGTAGGGTCATCGCTTCCCACGAAGACGCTACCCCAAATGCCTGTAGACCCTCTTCTGCCTGGTCAAGCTGCCGCAAAATTTTAGCAATGCGTCGCTGTTTGTCACGAATGGTGTGACGCACAATTTCGGTCGGGTGAGCCGTGAAAACGAGCCGAATATCCAGATTGTCAATCAGCCGCTGGATCTGCTGGGGCGGCACATTGAGCTGCCGCAATTTTGGGAATAGCCCCTGGAGACTGGCAGATTCTCGCCGTGAGGAAATTTCTTGCAGACTCTTCTCTAACAGGTCTGCCTGGGGTCCACCACTTTTCGTTTCATCGGCTTGTGGCAAAAGAGAGGATTCGGCAGCAAAACCCGGAATCGTCTCTCTAGCGCCATTGGCATTTTCATAAGCGGCTCGATATTGCTGTTGCTGTCCGCGCTGCTCATAGTGTTGCTCAACGATGTTGATTAACTGAAAGTAGAGCGCAAAGGCCCGAGCAGCCCGAATTGCTTCATTCAAATCAAGCTTTTCGACGACCTTTAAAGCTTCAGATTCGACGGACTCGGGAGCTTGTCCTTCGGGGGAGCACATGTCCCGCAGCTGGCGCAGCAGATCGACAAGCTGCTGACCGCATTCTTGCAAGAGAACAGCCTCCCACAAATCTTCTACGACCTTGAGGCGATGACGTAGAAACAGATCTGAAGTAGAGGTCAGCGCAACGGGCTGTTCTGCCTTTGATTCTGTTGCTGTGCCGGAACTAAAAGCATCATCAGATGAGTGGAGTGTTGAACTCATAGTCTGTCCTGGCAAGAATACTCGATAATTCTATGGGTTTTAGCGGGATAAATTCTAGTTTTTCAGCATAAGAAACGGTATACGCCATTTTCCGAAATAAGTTAATCCTGAATTCGGAGGATTGAACTCAACAGCTTGTTGCATCAAAAGCTAATCCAAGCCTGATAGCAGATTCTTCAGGCTTGGCAATCCCAACTGTGTCAATACTGACCGATCGCAGATTTAGACTTCTGTTACATCTACGTCAGATTTATCTGCAGTAGTAGAAAAGTCAAGCACAGGCAATCGATCGCCCCGAAACACCTCTTCGCTTGCCTGTCCTAGATCTTGCATCAACTCAGCCAGTGCTTTACCTGCTAATAGACCGACTAGTAAAGGTGCTGTAGCTAACCCAAGCAAAAGTTCTGAAGAAATTTTAAGGTTCAACATATTATTATCTAAGCCAACTGTTTATCAGAGGAAGAATGGTCAAGGAAAGATTTGTGGGCGATCGCAAGTTAGTCTACGAAATAGTCAACGAAGTTGATCGACTGGAGTTAATCTGCTGAGTTTACAAAAATTGCATTCTCAATTGCATTCTCCAAGATTCTGAAGCGTGATCGATAAGATCAGACTAGATAGCAAAGCAAAACTTCTATTCAAGGCTTGGGAATCGGACTGTAGAAAACTCAAGGAGAGAAGAGTTGGTGCTCAAGCGACTGGAACTACAAGGTGTAGTTAAACCTATGCTAGAACATTGCCAAAAGTTGAGATTACTGAATGGAGCACAGCTTCACAACAATTCTGCAACAGACCAGGCTTCACGGGGGTTTAGCGGTACTAGAGCGGTACAGATTTCGTGGCTCGGTCAGTTGAGAACTGTTGAATTGACCTGCGTGAGAGTATGCTATCCCTGAGAGCAAGATTATTAGAAGTTTTGAATCGGTTAAGACTAGTAAGACTAACGTAACGTTCTGATGGCACATCCAGTAGACGCATCTCGTTCAAAAGGGCGATCGCCCCTGGCTCAGTGGTTTCATCAGACGATTGAGATCCCAGTTCGGACTCAGTTTCGGCTGCGGGGCAACAGTCTCTATATTCTCTGTGAAGGACTGCCTCAGACCGAACGAATAGACACCCTAATTCGCCTGGTCAAATCGCTCAAGCACACCGACCTGAACAAGCTGGTTCCAGCTGATCAGCCGCAAATTTACCAAATCTCACTGGATGGTCGAGTTGCAGGGCAAAATCGCCCTGAATGGACGTTTACGATTCATCTCAACCAGCTTGACCAGCACCTTGAAGCGCTACTGGCAGAAAAGTATCCCCCTACCCCAGAAAGCCCTCCCGAAGAGCAGCATCCCTCTCAACCCGTCCCCCTAGAACCTGCTCCTGTTGTTCCTGAATTTTCGACGCTGCCCAGCAAGCTGGCTGAGCCAGTTCGCAAGTCCTCCGCTGCCAAATCTAGCCCAGACTCAGGCTCAGGAATATCAGGGCGAACTTCGACGGTCTTGAAGCCACCCGTTTCTGCTGCAAAGCGTTCGGCGATCGCCATTTCAAATCGCAGTCTAGCTAAGCAAGGACAACCTGATGCGATCGCCCGCTATTTAAGCGAAACCCTCAGTGCTCAGGGGGTTGCAGTCAAAGTTCACGTTAAAGCTAGCCCTTACTCCAGCCGTGCCGCCACTTCCATTCCTGCTGCAGTGACGGCAATTCCGGCTCACCCTGCCCAGCGACTCTGGATTACCTGTGAAGCGGCTTACAGTCCTTCTCCTTCCCTCATTGCCGAACCAATCGCCAAACTACTGCGAGACTTGCAGCTAGAAGGATATCGAGATGCGCTGACCAGCATTCAGGTGCAGGGAGAAGCAAAGCCAGATTGGGTCTTGCGCGTAGACCTGACTCCGCCCGAAGAAATGCTGCGAGAGTGGGCGCGCTGGGGAGACGTCGAGGCGATAACCCGACTGGTTAATCGGGCGCTGGTAGAGTCAAACATTCACGTTGCGACGGCTTCGCTAAAAGAGGCAACGCTGCATCTGTCTTTCAGCTATTCTGAGAAGTCTCAGGCGGCAGTTGGCGAAACGGCTCCCAGCCAGGAAGCGATTAATGCGACTGTTGGACCCCTGTTAGCGACTCTTGCCCCTCAAGGCATTCACGCTGCGACAGTTTATGGTCAGGTGCCAGGACAGGAGGCTCCTGCCTGGGTCAATTGGCTGAATTTGCCTGCAGCGGAGCATCCTGCCCTGGCTGAATCAACGCTTGATCTGGCTAAGCAAGGCGATCGCCCCGCAATTGCATTTTTGCTCAGCCGCTTGCTCAACCCCGATTTAGACCAACAGCTCGCGACAGGCGGCATTCGGCTCCAGGTTTTGCTCAAGCAAGATCTGCTGCACATCATGAGCGATGCCCCCGTTTGCCCACAGCAGCAACAGGTCGGCTCAGCGATCGCCCGCTTCCTGCGTCCGTTGGAAATTTCCGGCATCACCGGAGTGCGTGTCTATGGACGGCGATCGGGACAAAAGCGCCCGCGCTGGAGCTACGGGGCTGACTTTAACTTGCGCGATCGGCTGGTGCCCGAAGCGGCTCCGGAGTTTGCTGCAACTGATGCGTATGTAGGCGACCTGATTACCCGTTCTGATGAGCTGATTATCCGTCCAGATCTGACCCCGACGGATATTCAAACCGCCTGGACGAAGCTACGTCAGGAAGCTGTTCATGCCGTTCAACAGACGTTTCTGCGCTCTCAGTTTTTTATCCCTCAAGAGGGTGCAGAGTTGCATGATGCCTGCCCAACTCGGCAAGTTGGCATTGCCCTAGTTTGGGGAGCGGTTGGCTTGCTGTTGATGGTGCAGGCAGACTGGATGCTGGGTCGAGTCCTGCAATCGGCTCCTGCCTCTGTCGTAGAAGCGCGATCGCCCGAATTACTTGAAACTCCAACCCTTCCTGTTACCCCACCCGTTGCGCCCTCTCCTGATGCTGTTCCTCCTGTATCTGATCTGCCACCTGTTGCTGTTGACGCACAGGCAGATGCAGCAAAACCTTCACCTGAAGCGGGTCAAGATGCTCAAAATATTTTTGATACGTCCAGCTTTGTCAGTGCAGCAGCCCAAGCTAACCCTGACTCAGCCGAGCCAAACGGTCTACCCAGGAATCAACCAGCTGACCTACCCAGCAGCGATCCAGCCCCATTAATTAGCCCAGACATGGCGCTAACCTTTGCGGATGGCTCACCCTACCCCACCTTTAATAGTCAGCAGTTTGATCAAAAGATTGCGCTTTATCATCAGCGGTTGGTCGAGTCTGGACCACCTGATGTTTTGGTGATTGGCAGCTCCAGGGCATTGCGCGGAGTTGATCCGGAGGCGCTGCGGCGATCGCTTGCAGAACTCGGCTACTCCGACATCGAAATATTTAATTTTGGCGTAAATGGCGCAACTGCTCAGGTGGTCAACCTGATTCTTCAACAAGTGCTGACCCCAGACCAATTGCCCAAACTGCTGTTGTGGGCCGATGGCGCTCGTGCCTTTAATAGCGGTGGCGTTGATGTCACCTACGACGGAATTACTGCCTCAGAAGGCTATCGCCAAATGATCAGTGGCGCTTTGCCCAGCCCGACCTCTAGCAGCTATCGATTTGCAGGTAACGGCATTGGAACCGCACCGCAGGCAGGTGGCATTGCTGCAACCCTGACCGCAAACTATCAGGCATTCGATCGTTGGCTGAGCCAGCGGGTTGGAACCGTCTCAACGGTTTATCAGGAACGCGATCGCCTCAAATCCCTCTTTCAACAGCAGGTCAGCACCCTCCTGCCAGAAACCGAACCCATTACAGCCATTGGGGTGATGACCGAAACAGAACCCTTGGGAGGGGAGCAGCAAAACAGCCCTCAAACCGCAAATGCCGATTCTCAAGGGCTGATGGATTTTGATGGTTTCTTACCCCTTTCCATTCAATTTAATCCAGCCACTTACTACCAGGAATACGCCAGAGTTCCTGGAGACTATGACAACGATTACGAATCCTTTAGAATTGCGGGCAATCAGGCAGAAGCACTGCAATCCCTACTGCAATTCACCCAATCGCGCAGTATTCCGATTGTTTTTGTCAATTTGCCCTTATCTCAGGAGTATCTTGACCCAGTTCGGGCAGGCTACGAGCAAGAATTTAAGCAGTACATGCTAGAGCTATCTGTGTCTCAACCCGGATTCATCTTCAGAGATCTGGGACAACTCTGGCTAGAGCAACATGCTTACTTTTCTGACCCCAGCCACCTCAACCGCTATGGAGCTTACGAAGTCTCTAAGCGACTTGCCCAAGACCCACTCATTCCCTGGGCAAACCCTGCACAAGCCTTAGAGTAAAAAATTGGCGTTGCTTAATCCAGGTATGAATTTTAGTGGAAGTGCCGTGCGGCATTCTCACTAAAAATTCGTACTTCAAAATCAGCAGTACTCGCGAAGCCAACACATTTGCTGGCGCAATTCACTCTACACCGATGCTTTTGGGTCAGTTTGTGGAACCCTAAGCAGTGAGGTAGTCAGCATGAATGGTATGAGTGAAATTCAGCGGACTGAGCAAGCATGGCAACAGCCAGAGGCAAAAACTCAAGAAGAGGGGCGCTACCCCAACACCCTTCATGAAACAGCATTGCGTCAGGAAGCCAGATTTCGATCGCTCATTGCGAATATTCCAGGGGCTGTCTTTCGCTGTTTGCAGAATCCAACTTGGAAGACAGAATTCATCAGCGATGTAATCGAGGAAATTTCTGGTTATCCGGCTTCTGATTTTGTCGATGATCGGGTGCGATCGTTTGCCAGCATCGAACACGCCGAAGACACGCCTCGCATCAGTCAACTGGTGCAGCAGAGCTTGCAGCAACGACAGCCCTACGAAGTGGAATACCGCATCATTCGACCAGACGGTAGCATTCGTTGGGTTTATGAAAAGGGGCAGGGAGCCTGGGATGAAGCGGGCAACCTGATGTGGTTAGACGGAATTATCTTCGACATCACTCAGCGAAAACAGGCAGAAGCAGAACTGATCCTGAAAAATGCAGCGTTAGAACAGGCGCGATGGGAAGCCGAAACCGCAAACCGGGCAAAGAGTGATTTCCTTGCCACGATGAGCCATGAGATCCGTACACCCATGAATGCGGTGATCGGCATGACTGAACTGCTGCTGGATACCAACCCAACCCCTCAGCAACAAGATTTTATCGCCACCATTCGCAACAGTGGTGAAGCGCTATTGGGCATTATTAATGACATTCTCGATTTCTCTAAAATTGAGTCCGCTAAGCTCGACCTGGAGGAAAATCCGTTTGATTTGAGGACTTGCGTTGAGAGTGCGCTAAATCTGCTGGCCCCTAAAGCGAACGAAAAAGGGCTGGAGCTAGCCTACCTGATTGACCCACAGGTGCCTGAAGTAATCGTGAGCGACGTGACGCGACTGCGTCAAATTCTGGTGAACCTATTGGGCAATGCCGTCAAGTTTACGGAAAAGGGAGAGGTGACAGTCTCGGTGGTTGCTCGTCCGCTACCTAACACGTCCTCGTCAGACAGCGATCCATCTCTGACAACCTATGCTCTCCGTTTTGCAGTCAAGGATACGGGCATTGGTATTCCTTCAGATCGGTTGCCTCGCCTGTTTAAGCCCTTCAGCCAAGTTGACTCTTCGATTAGCCGCACGCATGGGGGAACGGGCTTAGGGTTGACGATCAGTCAGCGCTTGAGCGAGATGATGGGCGGCAGAATTTGGGTAGATAGTGTGTTGGGCAGCGGTTCTACATTCTATTGCGCGGTTCGAGTCAAGGCGATCGCCCCCAACCCGGCTCAGTCACCCTCCCCTACGCCTCTCGCTCAAAAGCGGTTGCTAATTGTAGAAGACAATTCAACCAACCGGCAAAACCTGACCCTTCAGGCAAGAGCTTGGGGCATGAGTGTTTGTGCAGTTGCGTCAGGGTTAGAGGCTCTGGCTTTGCTCAATCAGGGAAGGCAGTTTGACGTGGCAATTTTAGACAGTCAGTTGCCAGAGATCGATGGCTGGGCTCTTGCGGGTGTGATGCAACAGCAGTTTCAGAATCAGTTGCCGCTGCTGTTGATGACGACAAGCAAGCCAATGGAGGGATGGGAAACAACGGTCGAGTTCGCCACGACATTGAACAAGCCGATTCAACAGGCTCAGCTTTATCAAGCGTTAGTCAACGTTTTCACTGCGACAGATGAGTCGGCTCGGATCGGCAAAGCGGTTCTATTAGAGCCGATTCAGCGATCGCCTCAACATTCACTCCGAGTCTTGGTGGCAGAGGACAATCTGGTCAACCAAAAAGTGATTTTGCATTTGCTAAAGCGGTTGGGATATCAGGCAGATATTGCCAACAACGGACTCGAAGTCTTAGATGCGCTATCTCGGCAACTCTACGATCTTGTGTTGATGGATGTGCAGATGCCAGAGATGGATGGGCTGATGACCACAGAGCAAATTCGCCAGCGCTGGTCAGCGGCGCAGCAACCTTACATCATTGCGATTACGGCTAATGCTATGCAGGGCGATCGCGAAGCTTGTTTGACCGCAGGCATGAATGATTACATCAGTAAACCTATTCGGAATGAGCAGCTAGTTCAGGCTTTGCAGCAGTGCCATCTCTATTTTGAGGCGATCGCCCCCATTTCCCTTGCCTCTGAGCAATCCACCCACCTTCCGACTTCGCTTAAGCTGTCTACAACAATTGATGAACCTGCTCTAGAAGCTTTGTGTAGCGAAGCAGGCGATCCAGACTTACTGGTAGAGCTAGTGAATTGCTATTTGATAGAAGCTCCTAAACTGTTGGAGAAGATCCAGAAGGCGATCGCCCAAAAAGATGCGATTGTGCTCCGTCATGCCAGTCACACACTTAAGTCTAGTAGTGCGACCCTGGGTGCAATTCGGCTGCCCAAGCTGTGTGCAGAATTAGAGAAACTTGCTCGTCAGGGTACCACAGAAAACACAGAAGCTCAGCTTGTACAGCTCATCTCTGAGTACAGAAGAGTCTCAATTGCGCTCCAGTTAAAGACCCGAGAGGATTGATGCTCAGCTTCTATATGAAGCTGAGCATCAATACAGTACAAGCCCTAATTCTTAATTCCCGTTGCGGCAATGCCACGAATGAATTGACGCTGACCAACTAAGAACAGCACCACAACTGGAACCGTCGCAATCACCACTGCTGCCATCAACAGCGCCCATTCATTAGTGAACTGCTCCTGAAATTCTGCCAGCGCTAACTGCACGGTTCGCAGTTCAGGTCGGGTCGTAAATACAAGTGGCTTAAATAAGTCATTCCACTCGCCGATGAAGGTAAACAAAAATAGCGTCACCAGTGCCGGACGAGCCAGCGGCAAAATTACCTGCCAAAGAATTTGTAGCCGATTTGCCCCATCTAGCGCTGCCGCTTCCTCTAGCTCCACCGGAATAGTTTGAAAATATTGGCGTAGCAAAAAAATCCCAAACCCATTTGCTGCAGTCGGCAAAATCAGCGATCCATAGGTGTTGATTAAATTTCCCCAGCGCAGCACCAAAAAAATTGGTACGACTAAAATCTGGAACGGCAGCACCAGCGTTGCTAGCACAATCAGCAAAACTGCCCTTCGTCCCCAGAATTGGAGCCGCGCCAGCGCATAACCCGCCAGAGCTGATGTGAAAATCTGAAAGGCGGTCACTGCCAATGCTACCAGCGTAGAGTTTGCAAACGCCAGTAAGAAATTGCCGCGTCTCCAGGCTTCCTGGTAATTTGCCCAAGTCCACTCACTTTGAGCCCAATCTACGCCTGCAACGCTGCCTGGTGGCGTTAGCGAGGTGAGAAACACAACCAGCAGCGGAGCCAGTACCACTCCTGCCCCAACGAGCAGCAGCAGCGGATTTAACCAAGACAGCCAATCATTCAAACTGGGTTTAGCTTCCTTTGGGGTTGAATCTAGCATGGGTGATAGAATTAGGCACTGATAACAAGCATCCCCTAAAATTCTGTCCAAAGATGGAATGTTCCTATTCTTGGGGGCGATCGCTTGTAAATTCCTATTTGAAAACAGTAGGGTGTAGATTAGAAGTTACCAAGTCGTGTGTGCCCTCACGACTTGATTGAGGTCGATAAATTATGATCGACTCATCCACAGCAGCGAGGAGATGACCGACTTATGCAGCAGCTTGAAGTCAGCCCAGAACTTGATTTTCGTAGTGAAACCTATAAAGACGCATACAGCCGAATTAATGCAATTGTAATTGAAGGCGAGGAAGAAGCCTACGCTAACTACCAGCGGCTTGCTGAAATGCTGCCTGAGCTAAAAGATCAGCTTTTAAGCTTGGCAAAGATGGAGAACCGCCACAAGAAAGGCTTTCAGGCTTGCGGTCGCAATTTAGCCGTAACTGCTGATATGGAGTTTGGGCAGCAGTTCTTTGCTGAACTGCATGGCAACTTCCAGAAGGCCGCAGCGGCAGGGCGAGTTGTCACCTGTTTGTTGATTCAGTCCTTGATTATTGAGTGCTTTGCAATTTCGGCTTACAACATCTACATTCCGGTTGCAGATGACTTTGCCCGCAAAATCACTGAGGGTGTGGTGAAGGATGAATATCTGCACCTAAACTTCGGAGAAGAGTGGCTTAAGGCAAATTTTGAAACTGCTAGAGCTGAACTGGAAGAAGCGAATCGGCAAAACCTGCCTCTAGTTTGGCGAATGCTGAGCCAGGTTGAAGACGACGCTCATGTACTCGGTATGGAGAAAGAAGCGTTAGTCGAAGACTTCATGATCAGCTATGGCGAAGCCCTAAGCAATATTGGCTTTACTACCCGCGACATTATGAGAATGTCTGCTTATGGTTTGGCAGCAGCTTAGATTGAATTGACTTTCGTTAATCATATTCTTGTGAAGAAGCAGTGCAAATTTGATTTGTACTGCTTCTTTTTTCATCCTGCCGCCATTAATGCAGCACGAGTTGAGCCGCTTGGTTGAAAAACTGTCGGTATATTCCTTGAATGGTTAGCAGCGTTGTGATCAGGGTAGCGATCGCCAACATAAACATGATCAAGATCTGGTAAAGCGCCGCATCAAAAGGACTCACCCCACTCAAAATCTGTCCAGTAATGATGCCCGGTAGCGTCACCACACCGACAACCATCATGGAGTTAATCGTAGGAATTAAGCCTGCTTTGATTGCGTCTCGGCGGTATTGGGCGATCGCCTGCGAGGGTTTTGCACCCAAACTCAGATGCGTTTCGATTTCAAGCTGGCTGTTGTTGAGCGTGCTGACAAACCGTTCTCCGGCAACAGCCGCCGCATTCATTGCGTTGCCCAAAAGAATTCCCGCTAGGGGAATCACGTACTGCGGTTCGTACCAAGTTTCAGGGCGAATCACGACCAGGTTAGTGTAAGCCAGGGTTAGCGCTGCCCCAACGAAAATTGAGCCGCCCACCATTGGCAGCAGATTGGGCACCTTTTTGCTGATGCGGTTACGGGCAACGACAGCAGCAATCGTCAGCATCACCAGCACCACTGCCAGCACCGACCAGGGATCGCGCAGTTCAAAGACAAAAGAGAGAACGTAACCCACCGCTAGAAGCTGAACCACCGTGCGAAAGGTGGCGATCGCCAAACTGCCTTCCAAACCCAGCTTTTGCCATGCTGACAGACCAATTGCGACCGCCATCATTCCTAACGCCCAGCTGAGTTGAACTAAATCCAGTTGAATGAGTGAATTCACAGTTAAAGCTCTATAAAGTGACAACGCACAACTAGCAAGGCTTTGGTAAGAGCAAACTGCCGTTCCCCCTACAAACGTTCAACCTTGCTTGAGAACTCTCCAATATCTAGGAGTCGGATACGTGGGAGGCATTGCCCACCTACCTCTCTTCATCCTCTAGGTCAGATTTTCACCTGAAACAACGACAGGGCTTCATCAATCTTAGGAGTTGAGGGAAGATGATATTCAAGTCTTTTCTAAATAGACTTAGATTTTGTCTAATTTCTGGCTGTAGGGGCAGCTAAACCTCGCCTCTACGTAAAATTCTTGGATTTTCTGGTGTAAGCGAGTGACCCACATTCCCCCTTTTGATTTAACGCAGCAGTACAAAATGCTTCAAGCTGAAGCCAGTACAGCGGTTTCGGACGTGCTGGCTTCTGGGCAGTACATCAATGGCCCGGCGGTCAAAGAATTTGAGCAGCAGTTTGCCAATTACATTGGTGCCGTGGATTGCATAGCCTGCAATTCTGGTACAGATGCACTTTACCTGGCGCTGCGATCGCTCGACATTGGCGCGGGCGATGAAGTCATTACTACGCCATTCACATTCATCGCAACGGCTGAAATGATCAGCGCAGCCGGAGCAAAATCGGTTTTTGTCGATATTGATCCACACACATTCAACCTAGATTTAGATCAGGTTGAGGCAGCAATCACCGATCGCACCAAAGCGATTATGCCGGTTCACTTGTTTGGTCAGCCTGTAGACATGACTCGGCTAATGGCGATCGCCCAGTCCCACAATCTGTTTGTGATTGAAGACTGTGCCCAGTCCACCGGAACCGAATGGCAAGGCGTGAAGACTGGCAGTATTGGGCATATTGGCTGTTTTAGCTTTTACCCCACCAAAAACCTGGGAGCCTGTGGGGATGGTGGAGCCGTGACAACCAATGATGCAGCGATCGCCCAGAAAATTCGTATCCTACGCGATCACGGACAGCGGCAGCGCTATGTCTCCGAGGAGATTGGCGTAAACAGCCGTTTGGATGCGGTGCAAGCAGCCATATTGCTGCTGAAGCTGCGTTATTTAGACGAGTGGAATGAAAAGCGACGGGCGATCGCCAACCGTTACACCGAACTGCTTAAACACCTGCCAGGAATTATTACGCCCCAACCGCTCGCAGGTGGGCAGCACGTCTGGAATCAGTACACGATCCAGCTAACCCAAGATTCAGCTACTAGTTCAGAGTTGCTTTATCGAGATCAGGTGCGTCAAAAGCTTCAGCAGCAGGGCATTGGCTCGATGATTTACTATCCTGTACCGCTGCACCTGCAACCCGTTTTTGCCAGGTTAAACGACCAGGCTGGAAAATTTCCGATTGTAGAGCAGATGGCGCAGCAAGTCCTCTCGCTGCCCATGTTCCCAGAGCTTTCCAGTGAGCAGCAGGATCGCGTTGTCTACGCACTCAAAGACTGCCTGATTGATTAACGCCTGCTCCACAACTGACCAGATCAAGATCCTCAACTTCTTAAAAGACTTCCTGCACGAATCCTGTTTTAAAAGCATGAATCGTTGCGCGGCGGAGCCGCGCAACGATTCATGCAGGAGGTTATAAGAACTCGCAGATCTCGGCAGTCCTCAACGGATCAGAATCAACCCTTAATTACACCTCTAGCAACCAGAGCACCAACTGTCTCCAAACGGAAGCCCCAGCCCTTGGGCATGGTTTCATCGCCATCCCGTTGACCCAAATCAACGTAGATGCGAGGGGGCACGAAGTAGGCGCGATCGCCCGCTCCCACCAACATCTCATCCGCTTTAGCCAACAGCCCGTTGATTTGCTGGTCAAATTCCTCACGGTTAGAGGCTGGCTGGGACAGAGTTTGCACCACGATGTCAAGAAACTGGCGCACTGCGACCAACTCAGGCGCGCTGGGCGGCAGGTTTTCCAGCCCAAGCTGCTGAATAATGGCTGGCTCCATTGATTTAAACAGTTTTGCCCGTGCTTCGGCCAGCTTCCGGTCGTTGTTGACCTCTTCGGGCTTGAGCAATACGCGGAAAGCACGGCGAATCAGTTGCGACACTTTGAAAGGCGGCACGGGAATCGTGTCTGGCTTAACGTTTTGCCCATTTGCTGCCAGCAGTTCATCTAGAGGCAGCAGATCTTCTGGCACAACGGGCATTTGAATGTGGAACTTCTTGAATTCTGGATTGCCCGTTTGACGGCTTAGAACGGTTGACTGTCCTCTATTGTGCTGATCGCGCAGTTCTAAGATCTTGGCTGCTTTTGCTTCGTCTCCATTCAACAGTTTTGCCAAACCGCGTTTGTTGAAGGGATAGACCGGCGTGTTCAGGTTGACAAATATGAACTCAGCGCAATAGGTCAGGTTGGCAGGATTTTTGAAGAAGGCGATCGCCCCTGCATCTCCCAACGCTGCCAGCAGACCATTCTTTAAAATTTCAGTCAGTGCTGCCCGATTAGAAACGCGAGTCGGGTCACCGCCGTTGTAATTGCTAGGAAACTGGGTAAAGGGATTTAACAGCCCCATCCAGCAAACGATCGAATCCGTGTAACCGCGTGCCTGTTTGGGTGTGACAAATTCAGGAAACACTAGCCGCTGAGCCACCGCAACATAGCCATCACTGCCATATAGCCCACCGTGATAGCTGTCCGGCTCATTGTACGTCGCGTAGGACTTGGTCAAGTTGCCGCTCTGGTCTTTGCGCTGAGCAGGTACCACTGCGCCAGAGTGGTGTCCCTCATTCTTGATGAACGCTTCGGTAAAAATGTCTTGGGCTAAGGGCTGACGCAAATCTAGCGGCACACCATACCGTTCTTTATGCCACTGGTAGGTGCAGATGTACAGCCCATCTCGATCTAAGAACTTGGCAATATCTTCATGCCCGGAGACGGTTTGTCCATTGGCATTTTGTACTTGTAAATCATCTGTAATGCCGATGAATCCAGGCACTTTAATCGTTTCAGAGTTGACGGTTGTTTGATCATCCAAGAGGACCTGCTTGGTGAACAGCCGCTTCAAATCATCGACGGGTTTTCCAGCCCAATCGCCAACCAGTTGGTTAAACTTCTGTAGGTCAATCTCTGCTGCAGATCGTAACGGCACTGAAGCAGTGGTGTGGGGGGCAGCCACTTCCGAATCGGGCGATGCTGGCGCTGAGGGGTTGTCGGCAGATGAACCAGTCTGGGGCGGTGGGGCAGGAGTCCCAGGTGTGATAGGCGGTTCAAAAGCAGACAACTTATCATTGAATGAAGTCATGGATGTTCCTCTAACAGTAAGAACGTTCGGACTGAGGACGATTGACATTTGCGGTAGTTTGCACCAATCCCATCAGCCGCATCTTTTTGATCTAACAGAGGCTACGACTTCGCGCTGTAATTCTCCGGATTTGTTTGCTAAATTTAGCACTTCAACTCGGTGAATTTCGGGATGACACCAACTCCCCCTTCGATTATTAGAAATTTGCAAGGCGATCGCAGCACAACTTTACAGAAGCGGTCGAGCGCTAGGCATCCTTGTCTAGTCCATCTTCCCCAACCCTTTCAATTTGAGGGATCTCTTCTTCATCCTCATCTGCTTCGTCCTCACTTTCCTGATCCGCTTGCTGCTCTGCTTCACCTATCTCATCTGCTTCGGTAACATCCTCAAGCTCTTCGTCTTCGTTTTGAAAGAACCGTTCACTCAGCTTTGTAGAAATTTGAGCAACTAGAATACCGCTACCGATAATGAAGCCCCAGAACATGAGCGTATCGGCTGTAGGTAAAGGGGCTGAATTAAAGTCAGGAGAAAAATTCATTGAGGTGCGAATGGGGTCAGGTTTCGCTTAATTTGCAGCAATCTAGCCTTTGACAGGTCTTACAGATTTGGCTTGAGCCGTAGACATTCTCTCAAAACTCAGCGCAATTACCCCAAAGGTCACCACGATAATTCCTAGCCATTGCACAACTTGAAGTTGGGTGAAGGGTCCAGGGGTAAGCAGAAAAGCCAGAAGCGCAGTCAGCACTGGACCTGTCGAGGCAATAATCGAAGTGCGGGCTGCTCCCAAAAACCGCACCCCAAAGTTGTTTGAAAGATAGCCAACCAGAGTTAAAACACCCAGAAAAATGCCGCCAATGGCAAAGCCCAACGGTTGGTCGATGCTCACTTGGGCAGACCAGCGATCGGGCAACGGTAGAGCGGGCAGAAAAATCAGACTGACGGCTGCTAGAAAGCCAATGGTCAAAAATTGGGCCAGGCTGACAGGCACAGGATGCAGCTTTCTAAAGCAAATCTGCATGGAAATCAGGTAGCAGGCAAAGGCAATCCCTGACCCAACGGCGATCGCCACTCCTGCTCCAGACACGCTACTGGTTTGAGTAATTCGGGGTAGCGCAGCCAGAACAATACCGATGGAGATGACCAGCATCACGACCCATCGCAACAGGGTAGGGCGATCGCCAAAGAACAACCAGGCTAGCGGCACCGTGATCAGCGGATACATGAATAGGATTGTCACGGCAACACCAGGACCAATTTCGGCGATTGCAATATAGATCAGCACTTGCGACAAAAACAAACAGCCACCACTGCCAATCACCGTCATCAGCAAGCGGCGATCGTTAGAGGTTAGAAAATTCTTAATGTCCTGCCACACAGACGGATAGAGCCTCTGCGCCATCCAGATCATCAGTGGCACAACGATCATCATCCGCAACAGCAAAATCAGCAGTGCATTGCCCAAGCCTAGCTTTAGAAATCCGCCAAGCTCAAAGCTTCCCAGTACGCTAGTTGGATTGCCGATTACACCAACGACGACATTGTGGAGGGAAAGGGCGATCGTCGAGAGCAAAATCAACGCCAGCCCAACTTGAAACTGAGACAGACCCATCGGACTCGTCAGACGCATCGGGGCAATCGCCGGATCAGGTGCAGTTGATGGCGCAACTGGCAAAACTGACGGTGGGCGCTGCCGAGGAGGCTGCATGACTTCAGAGGGTAGGCGCGAATTAGCGTGAGGATAGCCCGTTGCACTAGTCCCATTTCCTTGAGTCCCATTTCCTTGAGCAAACTGCTCACCGAAAGGCGGTCTATGGTCTCCGTTTGATCCCACTCCTCCAGGAGGCGGTTGAAATCCTCCCGTTTGTTCCCTGATAATTTCTGCCTGAAGCTGCTGACTGAGGCGACTGACCAGCGCTTCTAAAATTGCTTCTCCCTGCTGCTCCAGATTATGCATCCGGCTGATTTGCTGGGATAGGGAGCTTTGGTAGCTCGTCAGGTCTTGCCGCAGTGAGGTCAGGGTGCGGTTTAGCGTTGCGTCTAGAGAAGCCAACAGCCGATAAGCATTTTCATGATGACTATTGGAGGCTGGAGCGGCAGGCAAATTCGTCCCAACGCGCTGGGGTAAGTTGGTTTGCTCCATTCGCTGCACCAGTGCCCCCTGGAGGTGTTGGGCTAGTGCTTGCGCCAGTTGCTTGGCCCAAAGCTGCTGTTGGGCACGTTGCTGCTGCGATAGGGCCACTTGCTGTTGAGATTGCAAGCTGTCGATGTCGCCCTGGAGCCGCGCTTTTTCAGCCTGAAGCCGCTGCACGTCCTGATGCAATTGAGAAACTAACTCCTGCTGAAGCTGACGCAAATCTTGTGTCACCGTGTTCAGGATGTCCTGCGCTGCATTCGGATCAGCCGCGCCAGAATTTTCGGGTAGATTGTCCAGCCGCCCCATCAGTTGCAACCTCTAGCGTATTGACCAAAAACCGCGTTGGGTAAATCTTACAAACCCTGCTATCGCTTTGCCCAGCTATTTTGCCACTTTGCTAAAACCTTTTACACCCATTTTCTTCAAGGTTCCAAAATATGAAGCTTTATATAGAAGCGGGAGCAATTGCTCGATGCAATTCTTGTCTGTAATGGTTTTCATACCAGATTTGAAGTGATGATATCTCTGATTTGTGAATTCTGCTCGTCCAAATTCTAGTTATGGGATTTAGTTAATAGTTTTAAACAGCTACAATCCGCAATCTATCAACTTTTGCAGCAACTCCTAAAGGATTTTAGCCGATTTAGTCCCTTGTACCTGGAGGTTTGGAAAATTGACGGTTCCTCAAGATCATTTTCATCAGCTGGAGGAAATTATGCAGCGGCACGCAGCGGCACTGGAGGCAGAAGTGCGATCGCTTCAGTCCACTGATCGCACGTCCGACTGGTCACCGACTTTAAAGCAGGCTTACAACTGGCACTTTGCCCAGTGTTTTGCTCGCCAAAAAATCTTTCGCAACTGGGCTGCTGATGCCGCCGCTTGGGGACTGCTGCCAGAACGCACCTACCCAACCCGAGGAAATCGTCAAGTTGATCTCACCGATCTGGATGCGTAAGCAACACGGTAGGGGTGGGTTTAGCAGACAAAACCTGAATGAAGCGGAGATTAAACGCCAAAACCCACCCCTACGGCAGCTTATTCCTCTTGCCCATCCTCAAAGCATGAACATGCGAGGATCAAGGTTCTTAGGATCATGGGTACTGACGAACTCAGTCATGCTGGTATCTGACTCAAGCCGACCGTCTACCAGGTTGATGATGCGATCGGCAACATCGAGAATGCGGTTGTCGTGCGTCACCATAAGAATGGTGCATTTCTGTTCGCGGGCTAGCTGTTGCATCAGATTGACGACATCGCGCCCGGACTGTTTATCAAGGGCGGCGGTTGGTTCGTCCGCGAGAATGAGTTGGGGTTGGTTGACCAGGGCACGGGCGATCGCCACCCGCTGTTTTTGCCCACCAGAGAGAGAATTAGGTTTGTAGTCCACTCGTTGCCCTAAACCAAGCTGTTCCAGGACGGCGATCGCCTGTGTTCGTTTGGAGCCACTACCCGTTAGCTCAACGGCCATTTCGACATTCTGGCAGGCGGTAAGTGATTCAAACAGATTGTGTGCCTGAAAGATAAAGCCGATGCCACGCCGCACCCCTACCAGTTGGCTATTGTTCATGCCAACGAGTTCGCGTCCCATAACTTTGAGGCTCCCTTCGTGTAGCGTCCGCAGTGCCCCAATTAGACTCAAGAAAGTTGTTTTACCAGAACCAGAAGGGCCGGTAATGATTGCGATTTGCCCACGCGGAAAATCGAGGCTGATGTCAAACAAAGCCTGTTTGCGAAGTTCGCCCTGGCCAAAGTAGTAGTTGAGATGACGAATTTGTACCGCTAGATCAGGATTATCGGCGATCGCAACACTTCCATTCTGCGTGACTGGTTTTGCGCCATTGGCTTCCATTATCCAAACACCTCCGCTGGGTCAGTAGCTTGAACCTTGCGAACGGCGATCGCCCCTGAGATCAAGCACATGATAAATGTCGCCACCAGGGTTGAAAGAGCGCGATCGGTCGTCATTTGCATCAACAGTCCGGTTGCATCGGCAGTCGCGTTGTAGAGCAACACACTAATGCAAAAGCCTGGAATAAAGCCCAGAATCGAGAGAATTGTAGCTTCCTGCAAAACTACACCGAGTAAAAAGAAGTTTCGGTAGCCCATTGCTTTGAGCGTGGCGTATTCTGCCCAATGGTCAGATACGTCAGTGTAGAGAATCTGGTAGACCAGAATAATTCCAACGATAAATGCCATTGTAGTTAGGAGGCTAAACACAAAGCCAATGTTGGTGTTTTCTTGCCAATAAGTGAGTTCTTGCTGTACAAACCCTTCTTGGGTAATCACTTTTACATCTTTGGGCAAGTTCTCACTGAGGATTGCTGCAATTCTCTCCGGGTCTGCATTTTCGGCAATTTTGACCAGCCCAACATCTACCGTACTGAGATCACGTTCCTCATCTTCTGGGTCAACCTGAGCAAAATATCGGAGATAGTTTTGGTCACTCATGATCAGGTTGCCGTTGCCGGAAGCAAAGTCCGTTCCCAGACTGTAGTTGCCGACTACCCGTACATGGCGATCGCCCAACTCCGTTTCAACACCTGCGGTAATTGGACCTAACTCTGGACGGGACTTCAAATCAATTAATACCGTTTCAGGCGCTTGCAGTTTGGCAAGTTGTGTCTGCACTTCGGGTAAGCGCAACACCGGATCTTGTGGGTTGAAGGCTAAAACTCGAACCGGGCGGGTAGCTTTCGTCTCCGCGTTCTTCCAGTTTGCCGTATTGATATAGAGCGGGTAAGCATCCTCAACCCCTTCAAAAGCTCGTGCTTGATAGAGCCGCCTACGGGCAAACGGCTCTGGTACAAACATGTTGTACTTTTGCGTGTTGGTAATAATGATATCTGCATTCAAAAGCTGTAAAAGCTGTACCTGACTGTCATATAGGGCATTTTTAAAGCCGTTGAACATAAACATGAGTAACACCGCAAAGGCTACTCCACCTAGAGAAGTGAGTAATCGACGGCGATCGTGAGTCAGGTTTAGCCAGGCTAGCGGAGTACGCTTTAAAAGACTCATGAGAACACCTCCGCTGGGTCAGCCGTAATCACTTTACGCACAGAAATCAATCCTGAAACCGCACACATCGTCACCGTCAGGAGTAACACAAACACCAGTCGTCCAAGGTTCATTGCCATTGGCAAACCCCCATTCGTGGCGTTAGTGGTGAGTTCATACAGCCCCAAAGAAAGAATCAAACCGGGAACATAGCCCATCACTGCCAAGATGACTGCTTCTTGCAACACCACTTGAAATAGGTAACGGCTGCGGTAGCCCATTGCCTTGAGGGTGGCGTATTCAGGCATGTGTTCAGAGATGTCGGTGTAAAGGATCTGATAAACGATCACCGTGCCGACAATGAAGGAAACCACTACCCCCATGCTAAAGATGAATCCAGTGGAAGTGGTGCCGATCCAAAAGTCGCGATCGCGCCCAATAATTTCCTCTTGAGTCAACACTTCCACATCTTTCGGCAGCATTCCGCGCAGCGTCTTAGCAACGGCTCCTACATTGGTTCCAGGCTGAAGTTTGATCAAACCGATATCAATTCGGTTTAAAGTACGGGGCGTAAAGAGTCGCAAGAAATTTTGGTCGCCGACAATCAGTGTGCCATCCGAGGCAAAACCGCCTCCCAAGGTAAACTGTCCGCCAATTTCTACGCGCCTGCGATCGGATTCTGTTTCCAGTCCAATCGTTTGCGGCCCAAACTCTGGACGTGAAAGCTGGTCAATCAGGACGGTATTGGGACGCTGAAGGGCCGCGATCGCCTCTGGAGTCTGCAACTCTGGTAGGCGAAACACCGGATCGCGAGGATTGATGCCGTAAACAAACATAGCCCGACTTAACCGCGTTTCAGGGTTGCGCCACTGCTGGTAACCCACATATACCGGCATGACTTGATCAACCCCTTCCACACCCGCCACTTGATACAGTCGCTCGATGGGAAAGGGTTCTGTGGTGCTAATCTCTAGCGTTTGGGGCGATCGCAGAAAAATTTCTGCATTCATCTGGTCATAAATTTGGGTTGCCGTGAGTGAGAGTGCTCCCAAAAAGCCCAGATTCATAAAAATCAGCAGTACCGCAAAGGCGACTCCAGCGATCGCCACCAGCAGACGAGTCCTTTCATGCAGCAGGTTTAACCAGGCGAGAGGCGTTCTCATGGGTAGTGCAAGTTACTCTTCTGTGGGAGAGGGGATTGGGGTTACAGGGGCAACGGTTGGAGCCGAATTACCATCGGATGCATCAACGTCAATTCGCACGTCAACTTGCAGGTTGGTGAGTCGGGCAACGGGTTCGCTCTGATCGAGGCGAATCTTCACCTCAACCACACGAGCATCAGCATTGGCAGCGGGGTCATCATCCAGCACATCATTTTTGAAAATTTGAGTGCCGATTCGCTCAACCGTTCCCGTTAGGGTTTCGTCAAAGGCTCCGTTGCGGCTGGTGATGGTCGCCTTTTGCCCCAGTTCTACCAAACCCACATCGGTTTCATATACCTCAGCAACCACATACATTTGGCGAGTATCGCCCATCTCCAAGATGCCTGTCTCAGCGATCGCTTCCCCTGTCTGGGTAATAATCTGCAAAACTTCTCCGTCACTGGGAGCGCGAATAATCGTGCGATCGAGGCTAGCATTTGCCAGTTCCAGGTTACGCGCGGCTGAATCTACTTCGATTTGAGCTTGCGATCGCGTCGATTCGGCTTGCGTAGACTGTACCTGCGCCTGCGCATTTTCTAAATCGCGACTGCGAGCCGTTTCCAGACGCACCAGGCTAGCTCTGGCGTTGTTCAGTTCTTCTTGCGATCGCCGAACTTCGGTAAATTGCTGGTCTAACTCCTGCTGAGAAATTGCCCCCTCTGCTCGTAAGCTTCGAGACCGTTCCAGGTCAGTTTCTGCCAGGTCTAGCTCTGCTTCTAGCTGGCGCACTGTTGCTTGCTGCGCCTCAATCTCTAGTGATTGCGGGCGATCAATTTGCCCTAAACGGGTGCGGGCTTCTTCGACCTGAGCAGTGCCATATTGGGCTTCGGCAGCCAGACGGGTCTGAGCTTCAGCAAGCTGACTAGCGGCGTAGTTACGCTCTGCCAGCCGTTCTTCATGGCTCTCCAGGTAAGCCAAAATCTCACCCTGACGCACGTAGTCGCCTTCTGCCACCAGCAACTCACTGATGCGATCGCCCTGCGGCCCGCTGACGTTAACGACTTCTCCTTCTGGCTCTAACCGCCCCAAGGCCGCCACTGTCACTTGACGAGGAGCAGGAGCCGTTTCCTCAATCGCGGCTTGTTGGGCAGACTGCTGAAACATCCTGACAGCAAGAAAACCTGTTCCTAGCAAAACTAATGCAGCAATTCCTAACCATAGCCCCCGTCCCTGCCAGGGGCGCTGAGCATTACTTGCACTCATAAATTTATAGATTTTTCCAATCTAATTGCTACGTCAATTAAGGCTTACGTTCTTTGAGGCTAGATGGAGTGACGTATGACGGTGTACAACCTTTGAGCGATTTGCTCTTTGTGAAGGAAATATTGAGAGTCTCTTGCCTGAGAGGACGAGATTCCTAACCTCAGGCGAGTATACTGCACGGTATAGTGTAATTCTTTCCTTCCATTAGACTACACTGTGCAGTCTGGCTCTGTCCATAAAACTTTGTAGATTAACTGGGGGAATTAATCTTCCTGCACTGGTTTTCTTAGAAGAGTTGTTGCGCTGCAAAGCAACTAACAATTGCCGCTGCCAGAATGACGGGCGATCGCCCCTTCTGATGCCCCAAGCCCTCAAGATTTTTACAAATCGCCTTCAAAATCATGCTGAGCAATCAATCAACCAACGAAACCGAGACTAGTTGCAAACCCGAACAGATTTTGCAAGGTGCTTTTCAGGTATTTCTCCAGCACGGCTATGCCGGAACCAGCATGGATCGGGTCGCCACTCAGGCAGGTGTCTCCAAACACACCATCTACAATCACTTTCAGGGAAAAGAAGGACTGTTTATTGCTTTAATCGAGCGGTTAGTGCTGCGTCATTTTCAAGTGGAATTTGGCTGCGGTTTGCCTGAAACTGCGCCACCCGAGAAAGTTTTGCGGCGATTTGCCGAAATCCTCCTAGCTCGGATGGATGACCCGGAATACATTGCCTTTGTGCGGTTGATGATCGCAGAATCGGGGCGCTTTCCTGACCTGGCTCAACTCTACGTACGAGAAGTGATTCAGCATGGTACAGAAGTTTTGAGCGCCTATTTCAAGTCAAGTCCTGAACTAGACGTACCTGACCCAGCTATGACCTGTCAGGTTTTCTTCGGCTCTCTCATTTCCTTTATCCTCAGTCAGGAAGTCCTACACGGCAAACTGATCATACCTGCCTCTAAAGAACGGCTGATTCATTACCTAGTCGGTTTGGTGCTTGACTACCACAAACAACCATCCGTTTAACCTTTATTACCTGGGAGGTAATTGCTCCTATTATCTTCTGTTGGCACGATTGAAGCATCCCAATTGAGGTAAATCACGATGCTGAAATCAACAGAGGTTCCGGTAAAACGTTCATCCAGCCCTTTGAAACCGATCTATTTACTCTTCACAATTGTGGGTTCGATCGGTCCCTGGTTTTGGCTGTTACAAGACCTAGATGCACTCCTGTCTCCCACTCTGTTTCTACAGGCGACCTTTGCAAACAACATTACGACTGCCTTGGCCGATGATTTGATTATTTCGGCGATCGCCTTCTTTTGCTTTACCTGGGTAGAGTTAAAACGATTGAATGTTGCCCGCCTCTGGCTTATCCTGTATGTCGGACTGACCTTTGGAGTAGGGCTCTCTTGTTCTCTACCCTTCTTTCTATACCGCCGAGAGCAAATTCTGGAGCAAAACGCTTTCGGGCAGGAGATCTAGTGTCAAGTGCATAGCGTAGGGGTGGCTCGCGAACCGCCCCTATGCTATGACTTACCCATCTAAAAAGGGCTGTAAGTTTTAATGACTCAGCATTAATCCTTTGCAACTCAGCTTCAAACTTATGTGAGTCAGGTTTAGACTGGCATAAGTTTTATTTAAGACATTAGGACGGAACTTCAAGTCTATTAATTAAAGTAGCAAGCGACCGCGACTGAGTGGTACAAATGAATTAGTTTCATCTAGCACAAGACAACGCGAGTTCACCTGAAAGCTGAATCAACAGTGAGGCAAAGCGAATGCTTTTAGGATTACGAACGGTCATTTATCACGTTGCTGATCTCGACAAAGCCAAAGATTGGTACGTTCAGATTCTGGGCTATCAACCCTACTTTGATCAGCCGTTTTATGTTGGCTTTAACGTAGGTGGCTATGAGCTAGGACTCAATCCTGACTTGTCAAACAGCACTCCAGGCGGCAGCAATTTTGCTTATTGGGGTGTGGAAGATATTCACGGCACACACAGTCGTCTAATAGAACTTGGAGCAAAACCACATACCGATATCCAAGATGTCGGTGATGAAATCTTAGTGGCTACTGTCACTGACCCCTGGGGCAACATTTTTGGAATTATTCAAAACCCACATTTCCAAGTCTCATGAACCCTGAAACTAATCAATTCACTATCAGTTCTACCTATGTTGTGCTTGGGGAAGATGGTGCTACGATTCCAATTGCTGTGAGCGATCGCTTCTTTACAGATTTAGAAAACCAATTTGGTGACTTCAAGGGAAAGCGACTGGTTTCACACTTTACCTTTGACCGCGACTGGGATACTTGGGAAATGCATCCTGCGGGTGAGGAGTTTGTGTGTCTACTTTCAGGTCAAGTCGATCTAATTTTGAAACAAAACGAAGCTGAGAAGACGATACACCTGGATACTCCAGGAGCTTTTGTGCTGGTGCCACGTGGGACGTGGCATACCGCCAAGGTTCATTCGCCCAGTTCGATGTTGTTTATCACCCCAGGCGAGGGGACGCAAAATCGGTAAGCTGTGCGACCATCTCTGCCCGTGACGAAACCTCAAGCTTGCGAAACATCCGCTTTAAAGCCTGCTTGACAGAGTTTTCAGTAATCCAAAGTTCACTGCCAATTTCAGCATTAGTTCGCCCCAAGGCAACCAGTTCGGCAATTTGCAATTCACGAGGGGTTAAACAGTTTTTTGGAGCTTTGCCGCGAGAAAGTGATGCCCGTTCTGGGGAAGTACTTTGCGATCGCACCGCTGTAACCCAGACCGATAAGTGCAAACAGATTGCACTTAGATCGGCTAAATTCTGTGTATCAAAAGCAGACTTTGACTTTTCGCGAGTGCAACCTACAACTCCCACAAGCTGACCTCGATTAATAATGGGTCCTGCCATTACATGCCAGTGATCGGGACGAGGACAGATGATTGACCAAGCCTTTGGCGATGTCACCAGAGCTTCATGGACAGGAGCATGACGTTCCACTAGATAGCGCACAATGGGATTGTGTTTGACTGAGAGTCCGACTTTGAGCACCTCTTGAAGATTACGATCTACTAACGGAAGCTGATCAAAGAAAAACATTCCCCAGCGTGTAGCTGCAAAATACTCACCGATTTTTGGCACGATTTGCGATTGCATGTCCTGCTCACTCTGGGTCTGACTAATCGCTTCAAATAGCAGCTTTAAAGAACTTGTCATGGATCATGTGGACTGAAGTGTACCCGATTGAGGACTAGCAGCAGTGAAAGACTCTGCCTAATACTAGCTTTGATCTCAAAACTGTCCTAACGCAATGACGCAAAATGCAATCTTCGGTCCCTTCTTTGCCACTGTGTTTTTAACACTTATCGTGTGGATGTATATGTACATCCGTCGCATTCATTTTATTGGCCGCATTAAAACCAACTTCAATCAGCTTGCTGTACCGGGCAAATTAGCGCAAATCTCACCAGCAGCCGTATCTAACCCATCGGACAACCTAAAAAACCTGTTTGAAATACCAGTTCTTTTCTATGCGATCGCGCTATACCTTTTCGTCACTAATCAGGTTGATGCTGTGTATGTGAACGCTGCATGGATTTTTGTTATCTTTCGCGCACTACACAGCGTTGTTCATTGCACGTTCAATCGGGTTATGTTGCGATTTTATCTCTACCTATTTGCCACGCTTGCGGTGTGGTTTATCACGATCCGGGCAGCCATTGCTCACTTTGGCTTAACGGATACGCTGATGTCATGTTTTTGAGAGCGATAGATACAGTTCGTGCTCACAAAAACATGACCCTGTATTGCCGTTGGAGATTTTTAGTTTAGAGACTGGCTGTAAAATTACCAGTTAGATACAGCAGCTTTTAGTGCAGATTGAGCGTTAGCGATCGCTTGCTTACGTCCCTCTTCTCCCCCCATCAAATTATCTGCATGAATGAATTGCAAATCGGTGATGCCCATGAATCCCAAAATGAGTTGCAAATATGGGGTTTGCATATCGTAGGAATGAGCAGGGCTACCTTCTGGATAACTCCCTCCCTGAGCTGCAACAACCAGTGCTTTCTTGCCATGAACCAGTCCCTTATAGCCATTCTCATCAACCGCAAAGGTACGACCCACCCGTACGATTTGGTCAATGTAGGCTTTGAAACTAGCTGAAATGCTGAAGTTATACATCGGCAAGGCAAAGACAAAACGATCAGCAGCCAAAAATTCATCTACCAACTCATCTGAGATCCGAATTGCCTCAGCTTGTTCAGGTGTATGTTGTTCAGGAGATGAATAAGCCGCAGCAATCCAGGGTTCCGTCACCAAGGGAACAGGGTTATGTCCCAAATCTCGATAGGTCACCGTATCGTCTGGGTGAGTCGCCTTCCAATCGTTAACGAACTCTTTAGAAAGGGTGCGTGAGATTGAGCGATCGCCACGAGGACTTACATCAATGTGAAGGATATGTGCCATAAACAACCTAACAAATTGGACTTAAACTGCAAAGCAGAAGCAAACTCAGTAAACTAAATAGGTAGTACCCATCTTGCTTATAGTAATTTGTTGATGGCGATCGCTAAGTTTCTCCCGACACATTGCGTCAGTAATAAGAAAACATTCCGAAAAAAGATTGAATGAACAGCGAAGAATTAGCTCGTTACTTGGAAGCAACGGACAGCACATTTAAGCCTTGGCTGCTCGCTCAGCTTCGTCTTAAGAAACTAGAGGAACGACGGGCTGATATTTCGCCTGAAGAATACGCTAGTGAACTAGCCGACATTCATCAGAGCGTCATGAACTTGGGCGAATGGTGGCACGGTAGAGAAGACGAGATGTTTAACCAGCGGTAACAAGCTTTACCAATTTAGGATTAGCTGATTTGTCATTAACGTCTGGCTGACGACTGACTACTCTGATTTAGGTGAATGGTAGGCTGTCATCAATAGACCGATGTGCAACGCTATGCCTAAACTCAAAAAGACCCCATCACCTGTAGATCTGAGTGACCCACAGTACTATTTCAACCGTGAGTTGAGCTGGCTAGAGTTCAACAATCGGGTGCTACACGAAGCCTTTGACCCCAGAACGCCATTGCTAGAACGGCTGAAATTTATGGCGATCTTTGGCAGCAATCTAGACGAGTACTTCATGGTGCGGGTTGCTGCCTTAAAAGAACAGGTCGAAGCGAACGTGAGCAAACTTCCTCCAGACGGACGCACGCCTCAAGAGCAGCTTGACCTGATTAGCCTGCGCCTGCGACCCATGGTGACTCAGCAGCATCGTCACTTTGAGCAGGCGTTGCGTCCTCAGCTTGCAGCAGAAGGCATTTACCTGCTGGACTACATGGAATTAACCCAGGAACAGCGCCTTTACATGCAGCGCTTTTTTGAGGAGCAAATTTTTCCGGTTTTGACTCCATTAGCAGTTGATCCAGGGCATCCCTTTCCCTACATTTCTAATCTCAGCCTCAACTTGGCAGTGGTAGTAAAAGATTCAGAAACGCAGGAAGAACACTTTGCCAGAGTCAAAGTGCCTAATGTGTTGCCTCGATTTGTCTCTTTGCCATCTGATCTACAACTGCACCAAAAGGGGCGACCCGCCTTGTGGACGGGTGTTGCTCTGGAGCAGGTGATTGCTCACAACCTGGAGTTTCTCTTTCCAGGAATGAATATCCAGGAGTACTATCCATTTCGCATCACCCGTAACGCCGACCTGGATGTAGAGGAGGATGAAGCAGATGATTTGCTCCAGGCGATCGAGCAAGAGCTGCGACGGCAGCGATTAGGTGGATCGGTCGTGAGAATGGAGATTCAGGCTTCCACACCCGAATCAGTGAGAGAAACACTGATGCGTGAAATGGGTCTAGTCGAGAACGATGTCTACAATATCGAGGGGTTGCTGGGCATGAAGGACTTGATGTCTTTCATGAAGCTATCTGCTCCTAAACTCAAAGATGACCCTTGGATACCCGTAGTTCCACCTCGGCTGCGCCGAATCAGTGAGACAGATGCCGATGGCAGTTCCGTGGACATCGAAGATGGAGAAGATTTTTTCTCAGTGCTGCGTCGGGGCGATTTACTCGTTCACCATCCTTACTATTCTTTTCCAGCAACGGTGCAGCGGTTCATCACGCAGGCTGCTCACGACCCGAACGTGCTAACTATCAAGATGACGCTTTATCGCACGTCAGGTGACTCGCCAATAGTCAAGGCGCTGATTAGCGCGGCTGAGAATGGTAAGCAGGTCGCTGTGTTGGTTGAGCTAAAGGCGCGTTTTGATGAAGAAAACAATATCAACTGGGCACGGAAGCTAGAAAAAGCAGGCGTTCACGTTGTGTATGGGTTAGTAGGACTCAAAACTCACACCAAGGTCGTTTTGGTCGTGCGGCAGGAGGAAGAGCGGATTCGTCGCTATGTTCACATTGGCACGGGCAATTACAATCCCAAAACGGCTCGCATCTATACAGATATGGGGCTACTCAGCTGTCGAGAGGAATTGGGTGCTGATCTGACCGACTTGTTCAACTATTTAACAGGATATTCGCGGCAGCAGTCTTACCGAAAGCTGCTGGTTGCACCAGTGAATTTGCGCGATCGCTTCCTGACGCTGATCCAGCGTGAAGCTGACCATGCCAAGAATGGACATCAGGGACGCATTGTTGCCAAGACGAACGCCCTGGTTGACTCAAAACTAATTGCCGCTCTGTATGAAGCATCCCGGGCAGGTGTAAAAATTGATCTGATCGTGAGGGGAATTTGCTGTTTGCGTCCCGGTGTAGAAGGCATAAGCGAAAATATTCGCGTGATCAGCATTGTCGGTCGTTTCCTCGAACACTCGCGAATTTTCTACTTTCACAATCAGGGCAACGAAGAAGTTTTTATTGGCAGTGCAGACTGGATGCCGCGAAATCTAGATCGACGAGTAGAGGCAGTTGTCTCCATCGAAGATCCTGACCTCTCTAAAGATTTGCAGGAAATTTTAGGGGTCATGCTAGCAGACAACCGCCACGCCTGGGAATTACAACCTGATGGGCACTACAGTCAACGACGACCACAGTCAGGGGGAGAACAAAGTTCGCAAGATATTTTTATGGAAATGGCGGTTCAGTCCATTAGCTAAACGAGGGAGAGCTTTTACACTGCGCCAATTCTTCCCCAAGGAGGATTTAGGGAAACTGTAATAACTCACTGTTTATACAGAGAGTTAATTGAGGGGTGAAGCCCCTTAGTTGCGCTGGTTCAGGGAAGAAACTGAACGAGATTTAAAATAATAAAAACCCTCAAACTGGGGTGTCCGAGGGCTGGAGTTCCTGAAAATCGTCACTGAAGGCATTCTTGCAACCCTCTGTAAAATCCACAAGAGGGGCGTGACCCACCATACAGGGTGGCAGGGTCAAAAGCTATTCCGCAATCAGGCTGGCTAAGAGTGCGCGATCGTGAGTCGATTGACGTTGCTCGATCGGAACGTAGGACGCATTTCGAGCGCCAGTATAGATTTGAGTGGGGCGGAAGATGCGGTTTTCGGCTAGCTGCTCCTTCCAGTGAGCGAGCCAACCTGAGACACGGGCGATCGCAAACACAGGCGTAAACAAGTCCGTTGGAATGCCTAACTTGCGGTACACCAAGCCCGAATAGAAGTCCACATTCGGGTAAATGCCCTTGTGCCCTAGTCTTTCCTCCACAGCCGTTTCTAGCTCAACTGCGATGTCGTAGTAGTCATCTCGCCCAAATTTCTCAAAAAGCTGCTCTGCCAGGTTTTGCAAAATAATGGCGCGAGGGTCTTTAACCTTGTACACCCGATGCCCGAATCCCATAATTTTGGCTTTGCGCTGCAAACAACCGTCTAGATAAGGGCGCACATTTTCTACTGAGCCAATTTCTTCAAGCATTGTGATCACTTCTTCGTTTGCGCCACCGTGTAGGGGTCCGGCCAGCGTCCCCACTGCCGAGGCAATAACGGCATAGGGGTCAGTCAGCGTTGAAGCGGTCACCATTGCCGAAAAAGTCGAAGCGTTGATGGTGTGTTCGGCGTGCAGGGTCAGACACACATCAAAAATGTGTGCCGCCAACTCGTCAGGTTCTTGCTCGTTGAGCATGTACAAGAAGTTGGCAGAATAATCTAAATCATCGCGGGGCTGAACGGGGTCATTTCCCTTCCGCATTAGTTGGAAGGCTGCCACCATCGTGGGAATTTTAGCCAGCAGTCGCACCACAGCAGCTCGGATATAAGCCGGATCATCCAAAGCGCGACGGGAGTAGAATAGCCCTAACGCCGCTGCACAAGCTTGCAGCGCATCCATTGGATGACCGCTCTCAGGAAAGCACTTCATCATGTCGCGAATGCGATACTTGAGCCGCCGATGGTAGCGGATTTCATGCTCGAATTCTGCTAGCTCATCTTTGGTAGGTAGCCCACCCCAAATCAACAGATAGGAAGTTTCTAAAAAATTGCTTGACTTTGCCAGTTCATCAATGTTGATGCCCCGGTATTCCAGGATGCCTTTCTGCCCATCGACGTAGCTGATACTCGATTGAGTGGCAGGAATTCCCTCCAAGCCGGGTTTATATTCACAAAAAGTCATAACTCACCGTTGCTCAACCTATATGTAATTAGAATACGCAACAGACTGACACACTCCCGCTGTCGGTTCTGTTATTCCAGAGCAATCTGCTGTGGATAGCTTTCGGGCTTCGTTCAGGCTCATGGCTGACTCAATGAAGCCTGTTTGTATCCCGTCGTATCCCGTCTTTATAGATTAGCGGTTGCGTGTGCAAGTGTGGATCTAAATTAGACATCCTGCGATGGTAGCGCGGTTCTGCCAGCTACCATTCACCCTTGAAACAGTGATTGTCACAGGAGTCTTGGTGAGCGGTGAGAGTTGGCGATCGCCCCAACTTCAAAAGGTGGAAGCAGGTGGCACGTACATTCCAGGATTACCTGTAACATTTGGCGCTCCTGGTGCCGCGTTTGGCATTCCTGGTGCTGCACTGGGTATGGACGGAGCCACGTTGGGTACTGCACTGGGCACGGACGGCACCGGAGCAGCAGGAGCCGGAGCCACCGGAGCAGACTGAATCATTGGCGATTGAGGTGTAACCTGAATACCGCTGCTCGGTGGCGGGATCACAGGCTCACCCGTAGAAAATGGAATCGTTGAATTGGGGCTTGAGTTTGGAGCTGGGGTTGCCGGAGTCACCCCAAAAGAACCGTAGGGAGAAGGGTTTGCGTCACTCGTCGTGGGTGCAGTTGGGATCGGGTTGTAAGCATCAGGAGCAGGGGAAGTTACGTCAGCCCCGCTATCGGGCACTGGAGGCGGGTCAACGGGAGGAATCTCTAGCGGTGGCGGTGAGACTGGCTCAAAGTCGGGTTCGTCTGCTTGACTGCAACTGCTCAAACCTGCCGCTACCAAAGAAACTGCCAGCGCTAACAACACAGTGCGAGGGCGGGATTTGTAGGATTTGTTTAACATCATCTTCCGACTTAACCGATATAGGTTGACTGTTGTAGACCTGGAAGACTGCCCCTAAATAGTCGAGTTCGTAGATATGCAAATCTAAGGCGAATACCTCACCTGTCTGGACAAACGAGTTGCCGAACCCTTGCGTTACATTTTATTTAATTTTTTCTACTTAATCTCTTAGTTTTTTAATGATCTGGTAAAGATTTGAAGGATCTTCCCATCTCACACCGTCAATCCGCCTTGAGCGTAACCAGTGTGATTAGCTCAGGTGACACCCTTTGACTCAGACGAAGTTCCGCAACAGCAGCATCGAACGATCGCCCCTGAGTGATGCGATCGCTAATTTCCTTTACCTCACTCCAGGTCAGATCGCTTTCAATGAAAGCTTTGGCAACGGCAATCAGTAGGTCCACACACTCGTTGCCTTCAGCCTCGGTCATCATCGTATGGGGAATGTCAAATTCTTTGTCAAAGCAGTGATACCAGGACTTTGGATGGAGTTTGCGAATAGATTCAAACAATATCCGCAAGTCTTTATTGCTAACTGCTGCATCGCTACCGCTTGACACAATGAGCGAGCGCGCAGTGGGATGCGTTTCAACGCGATCGAAGATTTCCTGCCCCATTTCCAAAAAGACGCGCAGGGCTGGCATTCGAAATCCAGGGTAGCCAAAGTGAGCCGTTCCGGGTTCGCTTTTCCACTCAAAGTAGATGTTGAGAGCGCGAATCACCCAGTCCAGCACAACGTTGCTGTTGCGAAGGTAAGGGGCAAACAGCAAGGTTTGATCGACCCGTTCAGGATGCTCTAGCGCTAGCCAAATCGCCAGGGTTGCCCCACCTGACAGTCCACCCAAAACCACCTCTTGCCCCAAATCTTGAACCCAGTGCAGCCAATCTTGCCCAAACTGCTGATAGATTTGCCGATCTTCCGGCAGGGGTGGCGGAGAGTCACTGTCCCACTTTCCAGCTACGCCATGCCCTGGCAGCAAAGGAATCAAGACGTTGTAGCCTGCCTCAAAAAAAGTTTTGCCAATTGGGACAAACTGAGCAGGTGCAGCCGTAAACCCATGAAAGAATAAAAATACCTTGTCCGTCGGGTTAGGGTGAAGCAAAAATCGAGAACGACAGTTTTCATCCATCAAAGACAAGTCATCCTCGGCTGCTGCAACCGCCTGTACCAATGTCGCTGTTAAAGTGGAGTAATCGGGCATCTTCCTATATTGGTCGGGCGATGATTACAGTAGCGTTTCTAGTTCAACCTAAGCAATTCGCTCAAGTTAAACAATCCTCCTTTAGATGACTGATTCCACGGCTCGTCCTAAGCTTTTACAACCCCTTGACCGAACTGCACTGGTTTTGATGCTGGTGCTGGGTTTGGCGATCGCCCTGTTAATTCTCAAGGGCGATCGCACTGCCCCCCATGTGCGCGACTTTAGCTGGCAAAATGCTCATGTTGGGGCAGAAGACACCGCTTTTCTGTTCACCTTTAGCCGCCCGATGGATCGCACCAGTGTGGAAGAAAATTTGCGCCTGGAGCCGCCGCTCCCTGGGAAATTTAGCTGGTCGGGTCGACGAATGGCCTACACGCTTGAAAAGCCTGCGCCTTACGGCACTCAGTTTGAAGTACGGCTCCAGGGTGCCCGCGATCGCTTTGACAACTCAGACGACGAGCGAACAGCGATTGAGCCATTTCTAGGGAAATTTCAGACCCGCGATCGCGCTTTTGTGTATCTAGGCGTGGAGGGCGAGCAAGAGGGACGATTGGTGATGTACAACCTGACGCATCAGCAAGAGCAGGTGTTAACGCCGGAGAACCTCGTGGTGATGGATTTTGAGCCTTATCCAGACGGCGATCGCATTCTCTTTTCCGCGACCGATCGCACTGCCCAGCAGCAAGGTAGCCTTGATCAGCGTATCTACACTGTCACCACTGGAATTCAGGTGCGATCGCCAGATAGTCTAGGAGGACAAGACCCTGCTTCCACTTCCATTGAGCCGCAGTCCGCTGGTGTAATTCAACAGTTGTTAGACAGCCAGGATTATCAGAACCTCAAATTTGACCTTTCTCCCGACGGTCAAACTGTGATTGTGCAGCGCGTCAGCCGAGAAAATCCTGGAGCCGACTTTGGGCTATGGATTTTGCAGCCCGACGCTGAACCCCGGCCGCTAGAGACTGAGCCAGGAGGCGACTTTTTAATCGCGCCAGACAGCAGTTCTGTGGCGATCGCTCAGGGACAAGGCATGGCCATTCTGCCGCTGGACGACCAGGCAGACCCGCTCGACTTTTTGCCCCAGTTTGGCATGGTGATGAGCTTTAGCCGAGATGGTACTGCTGCTGCGATGGTGCGGTTTAATGTAGAACCCCAAAACCCAACGCGATCGCTTTTTCTAGTGACGAATCAGGGCACTGAGGAAGAGATATTTCGTACAGACGGCTCGATCCTTTCAGCCGAATTTGACCCTGCTAAGCGATTCCTTTACTGTCTGATGACCGAGCTACTGCCCACTGAGGCTTACCTGGAGCAACCCTATTTAATTGCGGTAGACCTAGAAACTAAGCAACGAACTAATCTACTGCTATTGCCCATTCAGCGCGACATTCAAATGAGCCTTGCACCTGATGGGCTAGGCATCTTGTTTGACCAGGTTATCGCTGAAACGGAGGAAGGGGTTGAACCAGGAGTGCTTCGCAGTCAGGAAGGGAAAGCGATCGCCTCCAGCAAACTTTGGTTTCTTCCTGTTGTCCTTGCAGCAGATGGCACTCCTGCACCAGTCGAGGCACAGCCCTTGCCGCTGGCCGGGTTAAGACCACACTGGTTGCCCTAGATCAACTGAAATTTTTGAGTGAAAGCGCGGCGTTGCTGCGCTTTCGTTTTATGCGGAATCCGTTTCTTAAAAAAGCACGATTTGGTGTAGGGGGCGAAGCATTCGGTTACAATCCTTGCAATTGAAGCACAATTCTTTTGCCGAATGCTTCGCCCCTACCGATACCGCTACTCTATAGACAAATTTGGTATTAATTAGTCTTTATTAGTCTTTCAGCTATACGAAATGATAAGGTGGCAGGGCTTCTCCCAGACTCAACTGCCAGTGAGGACACTGAGACTGCCAACTCGGTAAGCTCTGGTGAGGCGTGAAGCTAGCCAAAAAACTTGCCAAAAGATAAATTCGCTCCACTCCATCCTTGGGTTCAGACCGGACTAAATCAGGGTAATGCTGGGCGATCGCCTGCATCAACTGTTCCAATTCGCTTTGCTGCTGCTGCTGTTGCTCTGCCTGACTTTGATAGCGCTGCTTTTTCGCCAGAAAATAATCTTTCCCCTTTAGATCGGATTCAATGGAAGGTTGCGATCGCTCCACAGGCGTTAACTTCAGCACATACTCGGCCTTGCCCTGTAATTTAGCTAGCTTTTGCAAATATTCAGAGTTTCGAGTTGCTAAATGCTCCAACAACCCTTCATGAGAAACAAAATAAGTACCAAACCGCAAAGGCAAAACAACGGTCTGACGAAATAATTCTTGGATTACTCGATCATGTACCAAAACAGCTTGCATCAGCTGTTCATCACTGTTTTGCAGTTGCTCAACCTGAAGCTTAGGCTCTACCACAGCCGACAAATATGCCCCGTTGACTAGAGCAAGGTCGCCCAAAATACCCTCCGGCAGCTCCGGCGGCATCTCAGAACGAGGAAGAAAAGCGTAGGTGTACATCCCCAAAAACCTGTTGCCTTTCTTTCAGTAAAGCAGGAATCGGTGTTGCTGACTGGCAGTTGATTTCGAGATGAAACAATTAAGTCATATTTGAGATATATCTCAAGAGATCATTGTCTCGATTGAGCCAACCCTGCAGAAAAACTCGCTGGCTTGGATCCTGGCTGACTCGGCGGTAACGGTAATCAATTCTTGCCTGACAATAGCGTCTGGCAGTCGTTGCCGTGTTGCCCCGTGACAAAGCGTTTCTGGTGGCTGGACCAAAGGAACCATCCACCCCGATCCCTAAGGTTTCTTGAAGAAACTCCGTTGCGCCACCCACGCCAAAGTTAATTGCCGTATCCAAATGCACGATTGCCAAGGGACGTACCATTAGCTCACACTGAGCAGGTTTCCAGTACATATCCCGATAGATTTCATGGACTTCAGCATCCGTAATGTGTCGAACGCTCTGAGCCCCAAGTCCTTTGCGTCTGCGATAAGACTGATAGGTCGCTGTTGTCACGCCTTTATTCGTTTCTCCCCCATAGTCAGACGGATTATTTACATACCCACCTTCCCAGCGCAGTGAAAAGCGTAGCCCTTCACTAAAGATATTGCCTGTTTGTGGAGCAGGTGTAGGCGTGGGGGCAGGACGGGACGGGGTAGGAGTAGGGGAAGGACGTGGGGGCGCAGGAGTAGGGGTGGGAGTGGATACCTGTACTCCTACGGAACTGACGATGAAATAAGCCGCTTTGGGCGAAAGCTCATCTGCTCGAAACCCATAATAATCGGCAAAAGATCGGTAGGCTGAACCCGTTTGTGATCCCCAGATGCCGTCAGCACTTCCGGCTGAAAAACCCATTTTGTTGAGCGACAGTTGGAGAGACTGAACAAGAGCACGGTCTTGTTGAACGCTGTTGATCGGGTAAGTTGCTTGTCCCCTGGCGATCGCTTGTAGATCCATATTTGAAAAGAAAGTTAGCTAAAAGGCGAGAAATAGCTTTAGTGTACCGAGACAAAACCTGCCTTCTACTTTAAGTAGAGCTTCCGCAATACTTTGTAGAAAATTAACGCATGTTCAGGGCTGTGCCTGTTACTCTTCGCTTATTTTCTACCGAAAGATAGTTGTTGCCCATCGCCCGTTCAGGTCTGTTCCCCATCACCCAACTTGGTTCAAGTTCAGGTTGTATATTCAGCGTTAATTTTGACGTAGTCATAGCTAAGATCGCAGCCCCAAGCTACCCCTGAGCCATGTCCACTTCCTACACTAACTGAAATTAGAACTGTATCTGTCTTTAAGTATTCCCCTGCTGCTGCCTGTTTCAGGTAAGCGCTAGCAGCAGCGCGATCAAATTCGAGCGGTTGACCATGCTCCATAAGTAAGAAGTTACCTAGCCGCACCTTCAGATCATCTTGCTCGAACGGAACACCCGCCCGTCCAGCAGCAGCGGCTATTCTGCCCCAATTGGGATCGCGTCCAAAAATGGCAGATTTGACTAGCGAAGAACCGCAAATCGTTCGAGCAACTTGGCGAGCAGACTGATCATCGCTTGCCCCCTCAACCCGCACTTCAACCAAACAGGTCGCTCCTTCCCCATCACGGGCGATCGCCTTCGCCAAATGCACACACACCTCAGTCAGCATTGCTTCTAGCTTTTCGGCATCCGCCCCCATTTCGGTAATCGCAGGGGTACGAGATTGCCCGTTCGCTAACGCCAGCAGCGTATCGTTGGTGCTGGTATCGCCATCTACGGTGATCTGGTTAAAACTTTTGTCAGCAGCGCGGCTGAGCATGTCTTGCCACAAAGGAGGGGCGATCGCCGCATCACAGGTGACAAACGCCAACAGCGTCGCCATGTTGGGGTGAATCATCCCAGACCCTTTGCAAATGCCGCCAATGCGGACGGGGCGATCGCCCAACATCGTCTCCAAAGCAATGGTTTTTGGCACCAAATCGGTAGTCATGATCGCTTTAGCAGCCTGATCCGATCCATCCTCTGAAGCCGCAGCCACAAGTTTGGGAACGCCTGCCCGTAGCCCATCCATCTTAATTCGCTGACCAATCACCCCCGTTGAAGCAATCAGCACCGCTTCCGGTGCGATCCCCAATGCCTCAGCTAACAGTTGAGCACTTTCCTGAGCATCAGACCAGCCCTGCGCTCCCGTTGCTGCATTTGCCTGACCCGCATTACAGAGAATGGCACGAGCGCTGCCCTTTGTCTGGAGGCGCTGACGGCAATAATCGACACAAGCTGCTCTGACCTGACTGGTGGTGAATACTCCGGCGGCGATCGCCTCCACATCCGACAAGATCAGCGCTAAATCCGCCGCGCCAGACGGCTTCAGCCCAGCCGCAATTCCCGCCGCCCGAAAGCCTTTCGGAGCCGTCACACCCCCCGAAATCTCATGCCAATCAGCCATCGCTAGTCTCCCTGTTAGTTAGGCGTTGCTGGATGGAGAGGGATTTTTGCAGGTGAAAACTAGTTTTCACCTGCAAAAATCCCTCTCCTAAACTTATTGCTCGATCTTGACCGACAAAATCTTGTCGCCTTTACGAATCGCATTCACAACATCCATGTCCTCAGTTTGTCCAAAAGTGGTGTGAACTCCATCCAAGTGAGGCTGAGGCGAGTGGCAAATAAAGAATTGACTGCCGCCCGTATCTCGTCCTGCATGAGCCATCGACAACGTTCCGGCTAAATGCTTATTTTGATTGATTTCGCATTTAATTTTGTATCCGGGGCCGCCTGTCCCGGTTCCCTGAGGGCACCCCCCCTGAACCATAAAGTTGGGAATGACGCGATGGAATGTCAGTCCGTCATAAAACCCTTTTTCTGCCAGGTCAACAAAATTTTGAACTGTGTTGGGCGCATCCTGGTCGAACAGGTTGAGATGGATAGTGCCCTTCTCAGTTTCCATAATTGCGCGAGTCATAGTTTCTCCTGTATCTACTAAGGATGTTCGGGAATCGAAAATTCAACTCACACGATAAACGTGCAGCCTAGTTTACGTCAGTCTGCGGTTTAGGAGCTAGGGAGGTTTGCAGTTTGACACAGCGAGGTCAACTCTGCTCAACCCTTACTCAATAAGTTTGGGCGCAGAAGCAATGCTCCTACGCCCAAACTCACTCATTTTAAATTAATTAAACTGAAACGATACCTAACTGACCCAGCGTCTAACGGCCTTAGCTAAAGGAAGCATGGCTGCGATCGTAGTTAGCTCGGAATGTGGGATGAGGTTGCCCTTGAATGTGGTTCCAATATTCAGCTGATTCAGGCGGTAGTCCTACTTCAGCCGCCGTCCGTCCAAGCATAGACTGTTGACGCTGCTTAACCAGATGATGGTGGCGCATCATTAAGGCACGAGCTCGATCTTGTGTAGTCATATAAAAACCTCTGTAATTTAGTATCTAAAAATTCTGTACACAAGAACTATAACACAATTTTCTGTAACAAAGACTACAAAATGCAGACTATTTCAAAAAATCAATGCTTTCAGGCATTGCTAATCAAAGCTACAAATCTGATAAAGCACTTTGCGTAACGCTCCTCCTGGTTTGCTTGATCAAAGCCCCCCTCAGCAGTAAGCTCAGACAACACCTGAAACGAGATTCTCAGGTTAAATAGTCTGGGTTAGTTAAAGCAAATGGCGGAGACGACAGAGAATCGAATTGAAGCAGGAAACTTGGAGTGGTTTTACCGTGCATCTGACCCTGTAAATTCAACCAAACAGGTTCCTGTTGTGCTGCTGCATGGATTGCCCTCGCAGAGCTATGGTTGGCGACACATTTTACCGGCTCTGGCAGATCATGGGTTTCAGGCGATCGCCCCCGACTGGATTGGCTTTGGCTTGTCTGCCAAGCCTGACAGGCGCAAATTTGCCTACACTTCTGATGCCTACATCGAAGCACTGGAAGAATTCTTCAAGGCATTAGAAATCGAGCGATTTTCCCTCGTCGTTCAGGGATTTTTAGGATCTGTTGGTTTGCAATATGCACTGCGCCATCCTGACCAGATTGAGCGATTGGCGATTTTGAATGCTCCTATCACAACTACCGCCAAACTACCCTGGAAAATTAAGCAACTGGGACTGCCTTTAGCGGGTGAAATGCTGACTCAAGATCCGCTCCTGGTCGATCGAACTCTAGAAGGCGGTGGCGGCTATCGAGTTGAGGATGAAGACCTGGACGTTTATCGCCGTCCGTTCTTGAAAAGCTCTGATGCGGGGCGATCGCTCTTCGCTGTCGTCAAAAACCTCAAACTTCAGCAAGCAACAGCCGAAATTCAGTCCGGTTTCTCCAACTGGAAGCAGCCTACCTTGCTTGCCTGGGGCATCAAAGACCCCTGGTTGCCGTTAGGCATTGCCGAAGCCTTTACAAAAATCGTTCCCTCTGCCGACCTGGTACAACTTGAAGAAGTGGGACACTATCCCCAAGAAGATTGGCATGAAAAAGTGAGTGAAGTATTGCTCCCCTTCCTACGAAGGCAGGTTGTTTAGAGGCACAACTTCTTCTCAATCTGCTGTGATATGGGCGTGTTGTCTATTCAAATCAAGTAGGCATCTTGCTGCTCACAGGGGGTAGTTTGGGGGTTAGTTTAGGCTCGTAAGTTGACAATGATTGCTAACCTCTGACTTCTGAGCTATAAACTATTCAGCATTTTGAGATATATTTCTTCACAAAGGCAGCAAGCTATCGACTTACAAAAGAATGGTGGCTTGGTTGTTTGATGTTAAAAATTAGGAAGCTATGATACGTTACCGATCTATTCTGGCTTTTGTTTTGGCAGGCATTGCCGCTTTCCTCGTCAGTTGCAGCAGTCCCGCAACAATGGCAAAAGCGCCGACCTACACCGAGGCTCAACTTGCTCAGATTGAACGATATTCTGCTGACGTGCAGGAGTTGCGCGATCGCCTCTTGGAAATTCCACCCCTGGTTCAGGCTCAACGCTGGCGAGATGTTGAAACCTTCATCCACGGACCCTTGGGTGAGTTGCGTTTCAGAATGGGTAATTTAGCCCGTAGCTTAGATCCCAAAGTGCAGCAAGAAGCTCGTGCTGCAGCCCAGGAAGTATTTGAACACCTGATCGCGATCGACGAAGCAGCCAAAGCGCGAGATAACCGCAAAGCTTTGAGCAATTACAACGGGGCACTGGCAGATTTTGAAACTTTCCTGAAGCTTGTTCCAGCGTCTGAGCAGCCCGTAGCCTTTGTGCCATCGGCTTTTGTTAACACAGTTCAATGACCCATGTTGTGGTAGTTGGCTGTGGAGTCGTGGGGGCGGCGATCGCCTATGAGCTAAGCCAAATTCCAGATCTGTCTATCACCGTGTTAGATCGTCAGCCCCCGGCTCAAGCCGCTACAGGTGCAGCATTGGGCGTCCTCATGGGTGCGATCAGCCAAAAAGTTAAGGGAAATGCCTGGAGAATGCGTCAGTCCAGCATTCAGCGCTATGAGACGCTGATTCCTGAACTGGAGGCGATCGCCCAACAACCTATTCCTTACAATCGGCAGGGCATTTTGATGCTCTGCTTTGATGTCGAAGCCTTGCCCCGGTGGCAGCAATTAGCTGAAACCCGCCAAACGCAAGGTTGGCAACTAGAAATTTGGGATAGAGAAGAACTCCGTCGCTGTCCCCAAATTAATCCAGAGAAAGTACTAGCAGCGATTTATTCTCCCCAGGATCGGCAGGTTGATCCCACTGCACTAACGTTAGCCTTGGTCAAGGCGGCACAGACGAAGGGCGTTACCTTTCACTTTGACGCTCAAGTGCTGGAATTGAAATCTACGGCAGATGACTCACAAACTTGTCAACAGGTTCAGACAACAGCAGGAAATTTCTCCGCCGACTGGGTTGTGATTGCGGCTGGGTTAGGCTCAACGCTGCTTACCCAAGCTGGGATTCAACCCGTTGATATTCGACCCGTTTTAGGGCAGGCTTTACAGTTGCAGCTAGAGAATCCGCTGGGCGATCGCAACTTTCAACCCGTGATTACAGGCGATGACATTCACCTCGTGCCGCTCGGCAACGAACAGTATTGGGTTGGCGCAACGGTTGAATTTCCTAATGATGCGGGGGAAGTTAGTGCTGATTCTGCCCAACTGGATATGGTGTTAGAGGGGGCGATCGCCCTCTGTCCGGCTTTAGCTCAAGCCAAAATTCTCAAAACCTGGTCGGGGTTACGTCCTCGTCCATACGGTCGTCCTGCACCAATCATCGAACCGCTACCAGAATACACTAACGTTCTACTTGCGACAGGGCATTATCGCAACGGCGTATTGCTTGCTCCCGCAACGGCTCAAGCAGTTTGTGATTTATTAGCAAAGTGAGAGCATTTTAGTAAAAATGCTCTCACTCTTAACTATTGCTAGCATCCTCTTTCTTGCAACATTTACTCGGTCTGCAATTGGTTTTGGCGATGCGCTGATTGCAATGCCTTTTCTGATTCTTCTGGTTGGACTAAAAACTGCAACACCGCTCGTCGCTCTGATGGGTTCAACTATCTCGCTAGTTCTTCTGATCAATGAATGGCGCACATTAGATTTACGCCGACTGTGGCAGCTCATTCTTTCAACATTTCTCGGCATTCCGTTTGGCTTAGTCCTGCTACGTTTTGCTTCAGAGGACTTGGCTAAATTGCTATTAGGAATTCTGTTAATTCTCTATGGGCTCTACCAACTACTGGGATTATCTCTACCTCAGACACGCCATCCAGCATTAGCAGTTATTTTTGGCTTTATTGCAGGAGCATTTGGCAGTGCATACAACACGAGTGGAGCAATCATCGTCATTTACGGAACCTTGCAAAGATGGGAACCCGATTATTTTCGAATCAATCTGCAAGGCTACTTCCTGTTAACGAACTGGGTTATTGTTGCAAGTCATGGATTAGCAGGACTATGGACATCGCAAGTTTTGCAACTTTATGCTTACTCTCTTCCGGCTATTTTGGTAGGTGCTTGGGCAGGTGAAATAATTAGCAAAAAAATTCCGAAAGCAATATTTAGTCAGCTAGTATATGTTTTACTAATTTTGCTTGGAATTCTATTTATCACTTAAGACGACGTGATGTTTAGCAACACTCATTAATACTCTAATCGCTTCAATAAAAAATACAAATCAATCATCGGAATTGCGGGCACCAATACAGCCAGCAGGACATTAAAACTTAAAACTTGCACGAGCACAAAGTAAAAACTGATCCAAAGGCTGACTGTTAAACCAACGGGCGAAGCTAAGAACTCCAGAAATTCCAAAATGCCTAACAGCAATCCCATCATTGTTTCTCCTCTCATGGGCTTATCCAGGGGTGATAAATGCTTAACACGGATCAGTAGACAAGTTTACAGGGCACTACAGATTTTCTTCAGCTTAAGAGGTAAGGAGTGTAACTTACTCACTATCAGCATGAATTAAGTAATACCTATTCTTCAGTCTTCCGCATTACCTTCTTGGGTACTCTTTGGGGTGCTGAAGTTAATTTTGCTAGAAATCAGTCAGTTTCAGCGCTAAACCTTGCCTCTGAGGAATCCGACCAGGTTTTGTAGAAAGGATTGGCTCACAGCAGATGCCTCTGTGGGAGCGACGCTGAGTTCTGCAGGTTCTGTCTCCGGGGTAAGCGAGATAGGTTCTGCGATCAGCGGAATTTCTTCTGCCAGAGCAGACACAACTAATCGGAAGGCAACTTGCTGAATCTTCTCGACCGGCAGCCGGAGCTGATTGGCGATCGCACTTAGCGAAACAGAGCCACTCGTAAATTCCCAAACCTGCCATTCCACCTGATTTAGCCGCAGTTGAGGTTTGCCGTCAATAATGCTGATCAAAGCTGAAGTAGAGTCAGGTAGTTTATCTGCTAATGCTGACCAGTCTTTCAGTGCCCGCAAGCCTGCCAGTGTTACCTCAGTTGCAGGAGCGCTCAGTCCAGTCATCTCTGCTGCGGGCAAAGGAACTTTGGGGTCAAACTGAAACCAACCGTCCCCCAACTCAAACAACGCGCAAACCTGACGCATGACTTGAGAATAAAACAGCAGCTTTAGCTGTTCAGCCGTCAACGCCCCCTGAGCTTTGAGGCAAAGCCCCATTGGGGTGCCAACTGTGCAAGTTTGGGACAACCGAGAGGCGGCGCGATCGCCTAACCATCCCCGCTGTCCAATCATCGTCACTAATCCTTGCTGATTGAGGGAGCTAGCCGCCGCCACAATTCGCCCCTGGTTAAACCAGATGTAGTGATTTTTCTGTCCTTCTGCACCAGAGCCAGTCAAGGCACAAATGTTTAACAAACCTGTCTTACATCCCTGCTCCAAAAATTGAAACATCTCTGCAAGAGAAAACTCTGCCAGGTATCCGGTAATTGCCATACTGCCTGCTTACCTTTGAATAAGCCCTAAAAATTGTCAGAATCGTGAACCAATCTATCTATGCCTAACCGTTAAGCAGTCGGCGAGGGTGGGTCGTACCCACCCTACTCCTGCTGATATGACTGCTGAATTTGACTGCTAAATTTGGTAAGGCTAGACCAAGCAACCTTGCATAGAATGCTGTACTAGCGCGATCACGGCTTCAGCAACCGAGGCAGATTGGTTGGGGTTCACCGCGATAATGGGAGGGCATCTGTTTGCATCTAAATATCCCAAAGCAATGGCAATATTTTCTGCATCCCATGCTCCTGGACAGTCTGTATGGGTAAGACCGATGATCATAGGAACTTGCGATCGCTGCTTCATGAACCCCAGGATGCGGCGGGCTGACCGAAACTCGTGAGGTCGGTGAGCCGCCACCAGCAGGATGTAGGCATGGGCCTTGCGGATTAGAATGTCCCACATGAAATCAAAGCGGGACTGCCCTGGTGTTCCGTAAAGATGCAGCGCCATTTCCGGCCCAAACTGTAATCGTCCAAAGTCAAAGGCAACCGTTGTCCTTTTCTTTAGCATTAAAGTTTCGTCCGTAGCTCGACGGTCAGTGTCAACAACCTCGATCTCGCTGACCGAACGAATGAAGGTAGACTTTCCGGCTCCTACAGGGCCGGTTACTACCAGGCGCATGATTTCCATTAAGCCTCACTCGGTAGAAGGGTGAACGGGAAAATAAACCGAGAAACCTATTACATCAGAACCAGCTTTAGCTCTGCCAGGGCGCGCTTGATTTCAAGCATCAGTAAACCTTGCTTGGCAGACTGATTTGCCAACACCAGGAAAACTGCATCTTCACCGCAGCTCGTTAGAACGCCGTAGCCCTGGTTGCCTTCTACATAAATGCGATCGATTGTGCCTCTAGCCAACTCATTACCAATGCGTTCGCCCAGAGACAACATCGCAGCAGACATTGCCGATACGCGTTCTTCGTCCATTGCTCCGGGCAGGCTGGTTGCTAGGGGCAAACCATCCGGTGTAACCACTGCTGCGCCCTGAACGTCATTGGTAGAAGTGACAAAATTTTGCAGAATGCCGCTGAGTTTTTCAGTACTGATAGCCATGATGAAATCCTTTTCAATTCTTTGGTAGGTGGTCAGATTCAAACAGGTGAAATTAGCTAGGGAAGTCGTTTTTAGAACAAGCAAAACTACATTGCATGAGCACCTGTGGCAATGAGTCGCTTAAACAGCCCTTCAGTCCAGCCTGTTTCTTTGAGAACAGCAGCAGAGGAGACTTCGACGTAAGCCTGTTCGATAAATGCCAGGTCAATCATGCAAATACGACCGAGGGATTCTTGCACTGCATCAGACATTCCGTCTGCTACGCGCCGCTTACCAAATTCCTGAACAACGGTTGCCATTGCCGGAACGACGTGCTGAGGTCCAATGCCGATTTGAACGTGAACTAAACCAATCCGCCAGCGGCGATCGGCATAAGCATTCCCCCACTCATCCATCCCTGTAAACATTTCGTGGAACCACTGCACAAAAGTTTCACGTAAACGATGGATCCTACCCTCAGATGCATTGAGGATTGTACTCATCTCGGCATCACGACCTAAGTAGGCATAGAAATGGTCAGCCATTTCTGGTGCAACTTTTAGACCCCACTCTGCGTTGGCTTGAAGCAGCGCTCTATCCTCAGGGGTGAAACCAATTCGGGTGGCCATTTTGTTCATGAATGCATGTGGCTCTAAAGCCATAACGCTAAGCTCCTTAATCGAGGTGGAAGTGATGTCGTTCATCAGCATCTTTTTAGCAACTAGGACTTAGCAGGGGGACGGGGTGAATACCTACTTTTCGATTAATTCCAAAAAAGCGAAATTTATCAGCTCAATGCCTGATCTCACGTTCAAAAGTTAAGAGATTCTATTCTTTAAACGGTTTTGAGCAGAATCAAACTGTCAAGCTTAGAGCTTAACCAGCTTTGAATTTACTTAAGCAATATAAACAACTATGGCTAAATGTTTACCCCAGGTTTCCGGTTGATTGCAGGAATTGCTGAAACGGTTGAAAGCAGAGGAATAGCAACAAATGCATTGTTTATTTATTTAGCTATCTTTAAGTTTCCAAAGGTTAAGCAGGATAAAGAATTTAATCCAGATGATAGTTTCTGAGATTTAGACGCAGTTTTCTGCCGAGATTCTTAAGGTGTCCCGCTAAATGACTTTGCTCAACTGTCAAAATTTGCCGCCCCGTATGTTCACGGAATTTCTCTACACATAAGTTTAAGTACGAGTGAGAAATTATTTTTTTGCTTAATTGCTATGTAGTCAATGAATTAAAAAATCGCTAAATAGCCGTATATCTACTACTTTGCTAAAGAATTATTCAAGCAAATTAAATGCCTAAGTGGTACTGAAATAAAGCCGGAGCTTGTTAGATAAGCACAACACTGTAATAAGTGGGTTCAGCAAACAAAATTTGGATAAAGCCGAGTTGAAGTGGTGGTTGAAAACTTTGGCGAAAAATTCTTTTGGGAATTTTCCTGATCGCAGGGGACCAACTGGAATAGAGGAATGGTAGATGCACCCTGATTTAACCTCTGGCTTCGCGCCAGAGGTTTTTTATTTTTGCAGCAGAGGTAAGGGGGCAGTAGCTTTTGTCTAATCCATCAGTCAAGCTAAAGAAAGCAGAAATGCCTGCTTGTAGTGCTGATGATGACGAATAACAATGACTAAGGGTTCAACCACTTTGCCTCCGGGGCGCTATGGTTTGCCTGTATTGGGCGAAACGTTGAGTTTTTTGGGCGATCGCAACTTCGCTCAAAAGCGACATCAGCAATACGGGGCAGTCTTCAAAACTCGCCTGTTGGGAAAACCGACCATCTTTATGCGTGGGTCAGAGGCAAATCGGTTTGTTCTGACTCATGAGAATCAGTATTTTGTTGTGACCTGGCCGCCCAGCACAAAGGCGCTTTTAGGTCCGCTTTCTTTGGCACTACAAACGGGCGGTACCCATCAGTCACGGCGCAAACTTTTGGCTCAAGCTTTTCTACCAAGAGCGCTGTCGGGATACATTGTGGCGATGGAAGACATCACTCAGCGCTACCTGCGGAGCTGGGAAAAGCAGCGATCGCTGACCTGGTATCCAGAATTGCGAAACTATACGTTTGATATTGCCTGTAAGCTGCTGATTGGCTTTGATGCAGGTTCTGAAACTCAGTTAGGACATTGGTTTGAGGCATGGAGTGAGGGGCTGTTTTCGCTGCCGCTAAACTTTCCCTGGACGCGGTTTGGTCGGGCAATACGGGCAAGAGATCAGATGCTCAAGGAGATGGAGTCAATTATTCGCGATCGCCAACAATCCGCTAATCCGGGCGATGATGCCCTGGGGCTGCTGATTCAGGCACGAGATGAAGCGGGCGATCGCTTATCCCTAGAAGAACTAAAAGATCAAATTTTGCTGCTTCTGTTTGCAGGACACGAGACACTGACTTCGGCGATCGCCTCCTTTTGCCTGCTGATGGCACAGCATCCTCAAATCTTTGAGCGAGTGCGGCAAGAACAGCAGCAGTTTCCCTGGGATGCACCGATCACGCTGGAGCAGTTAAAGCAAATGAGCTATCTGGAACAAGTCCTCAAAGAGGTTTTGCGCCTGATTTCTCCTGTAGGCGGTGGTTTTCGGGAAGTGCTGCAAACCTGTGAATATAATGGCTTCTGCATTCCCAGTGGGTGGAATGTGCTGTATCAAATTGGCCCAACCCACAAGGACGAAGCAGCTTATCCTGACCCTGATCGATTTGACCCAGAGCGCTTCAACCCAGAGCGCACTGCTTCTCTGGAAGAACAGAAATATGGCTACGTGCCTTTTGGTGGCGGCATTCGAGAGTGCATCGGCAAAGAATTTGCGCGACTGGAGATGAAGCTATTTGCAGTTCACTTAGCGCGGCACTATAGCTGGAAATTGTTGCCCGATCAAGACCTAGACATGGCTACAATTCCTACTCCACGTCCAAAGGACGGTTTGCAGGTTGAGTTTTTGCCTCTGCAAAAAACCTCATAGTACTGAATCTACACCTGTTTTACTTCGGTTTTCCATCCCGGCAAAACCTGCTTGCAGCGATACATTAGTAGACATGAGCTACACAAATGTTTATAGAGTGAGGTGGCTGCGATGTTCTATTTACCGATTCATTGCGGGTTGTGTGGTTGCAGCCCTTCTCAAGACTCAAGCTTATTTTTTGGAACCGTCTAAACCGATTCATTCCCGTAACTGGTTCCCCAAGTTTCATGCACTGGCTTCGCTGATGGGTCAGCAGGTTGAATACGCTGAGCGCGTTTCTAGCTATGACCAAGACCGCTATCTGGCTCGACTGACTCAGCGTGTTTGTGGCTAGTGCAATTATTTTTAGTGAGGCTTTACGCAAATGTTTGAATATTTCAATGACAAGGCGATCGCCGTCATCATGTTGTCCCAAGAAGAAGCGCGACGCATGGGACACAACTTTGTGGGCACCGAGCAAATTTTGCTGGGCGTAATCAAGGAAGCGACCAGCGTAGGGGCAACTGTTTTGAGCGAGATGGGCGTCACCTATGAAGATGCTCATACTGAAGTCGAGAAACTGATTGGTCGTGGTTCTGGCTTTATTCCAGCAGAGTTGCCATTTACGCCTAAGACCAAGCAGATTTTAGAAGGAGCCGTGCAGCAAGCGCGACAGATGGGTAACCCCTCGGTCAGTCCAGCCCATATGCTGTTGAGTCTGGTGCAGGACAAGGACAATGTGGCCGCTAAAGTCCTGCAAAATCTGGGGCTTGACTTGGGCAAGATTCGTACTCAAATCATTCGGGCGTTGGGTGAGGTTTCACCAGTAGCAGCAGGAGTTCAGGGCCGTCCAGGAACTAACCGTTCTAACCGCAAGGGGGGAGCGCTGGAGGAGTTTGGTACGAACCTGACCCAGATGGCGGTTGAGGGCAAGCTTGACCCGATGGTAGGGCGCGAGCGTGAACTGGAGCGGGTGATTCAAATCTTGGGTCGCCGCACGAAGAATAATCCGGTGCTGGTGGGTGAACCGGGCGTGGGCAAGACGGCGATCGCCGAAGGGCTCGCCCAGCGCATTGCTGACCAGAACGTTCCCCCAACGCTGTACGACAAGCAGGTGATTAGCCTGGCTATGGGTTCGCTATTAGCCGGAACTCGTTTTCGCGGTGACTTTGAGGAGCGCATGACGCAAATCATCAGCGAAGTACGCGAGTCTGATGACGTGATTCTCGTGATCGACGAGATTCATACTCTGGTGGGCGCAGGCTCCAATGAAGGCGGCATGGATGCTGCAAATATGCTCAAACCTGCTCTAGCACGGGGTGAGATGCAGTGTATCGGTGCAACTACGTTAGACGAATACCGCAAGCACATTGAGCGAGATGCAGCGCTAGAGCGACGCTTTCAGCCTGTGCTGGTGGGTGAGCCGAGTGTAGATGAGGCGATCGCCATTCTACGTGGACTGCGTCCTCAGTACGAGCAGCACCACCGTTTGACGATTTCGGATGCAGCCGTGGAAGCAGCGGCTAAGCTATCTGACCGCTACATTCCCGATCGCTTCTTGCCTGACAAGGCGATCGACTTGATTGACGAAGCGGGTTCTATGATTCACCTGAGACATTCGCGTCAGTCTCCAGTCAGGGATCTGAAGCGGGAACTGAGCCAGGTGACTGAGGAGAAAAAGATCGCGGTTACCGATCAGGACTTTGACCAGGCTGGGAAACTGCGCGATCGTGAGATGGCACTTGAGGCTCAAATCAAGCAGCTTCGAGATGCAGAGCAGCAAGGCTCAGTTGTTCAACAGAAGCCTTCTGTCACCGAAGAGGATATTGCTCAGATCGTAGCTTCCTGGACAAGCATTCCAGTGAGTAAGCTGACTGAGTCCGAATCTGCTTCACTGATGCATTTAGAAGCAACTTTGCATGAGCGAGTCGTGGGTCAAGAGGAAGCCGTGACGGCAGTAGCTCGTGCGGTGCGGCGATCGCGCGTCAGGCTAAGCAGCCCTGACCGTCCGATTGCCAGCTTAATCTTCTCCGGACCGACCGGCGTTGGTAAAACCGAATTAGCTAAAGCTCTAGCAGCCAGCGTATTTGGCTCTGAAGAGGCAATGATTCGCCTGGATATGTCGGAGTACATGGAATCGCACACCGTCTCCAAGCTGATTGGTTCGCCTCCTGGCTACGTTGGCTACGACGAAGGCGGACAGTTGACTGAAGCAGTGCGTCGCAAGCCTTACACCGTTATTTTGCTTGACGAAATTGAGAAGGCGCACCCCGATGTCTTCAACATGCTGCTGCAACTGTTAGAAGATGGTCGTCTGACCGATGCTAAAGGTCGCACAGTCAGCTTCAAGAATACGCTGCTGATCATGACTTCCAACATTGGCTCTAGAGTGATCGAGAAAGGCGGTGGTGGTCTGGGCTTTGAGTTCTCTGGCGATACAGCGGCTGCATCTCAGTACAACCGGGTGCGATCGCTCGTCAACGAAGAGCTAAAGCAATACTTCCGCCCTGAATTGCTCAACCGCTTGGATGAAATCATCGTCTTCCGTCAGCTTAACCGCGAGGAAGTGAAGCAGATTTCAGACATTATGCTGCGCGAAGTTTCGACTCGTCTGGGCGAACAGGGAATCGCTCTAGAAGTGACAGAAGCTTTCAAGGAGCGCTTAGTGGCTGAAGGCTACAGCCCTGCATATGGGGCACGTCCACTGCGGCGAGCGATCGCCCGTCTGCTTGAAGACAACCTAGCAGAAGCGATGTTGGCAGGACGGATTGGAGATGGAGATGTGGCGATCGCCGATATCGACGATGACGGTCAAATCCAAATTCAACCTCAGCACCAAGCAATTCAGAACCCAATCGGAGTTCTGTAACCTTGCAAGTAACCTCGTTCCCAGGCTCCGTCTGGGAATGCCCCCAGCGAGGCTCTGCCTCGTGACAGCCACAAGAGGCAGAGCCTCTGACCTGGCGTTACAAGGCTCCGCCTTGTAACGAGGAGCAGCCCTGTAATGAGGAACCAAGAACCAAGAACCTTCATACTTTCCTTGGGAAGTGTGAAGGTTCTTTGGGTTTTAGAAACTCTTAACAGCAAGTATGCGGATTTTTGAGAATCTGTACCGAAGACCGTTATTTGAGGCACCATAACATTTGGCAGCCCAGCAGTCCTTTCGATGAGCTTTTCTGCTGTGACTTCCCTACTTCAGACCCTCTCCACTTCAGACGAAGTGCCCCTCATGTCTACCACCACCTGGACTCGTCGCCACATTATCTCCCTGGCTGACTTCACCACCGAGGAATACGACACTGTCTTGCGGACTGCTGCTAGCTTTCGGGAGGTGCTATCGCGCCGCACCAAGAAAGTACCCACTCTACAAGGACAGGTCGTAGCCAATCTATTTTTTGAGCCTTCAACCCGCACCCGCAGCAGCTTTGAGCTTGCCGCCAAAAGGCTTTCAGCCGATACCCTCAACTTCACCCCTGGTAGCTCTTCATTAACGAAAGGGGAAACGATCCTGGACACTGCCAAAACCTATTTGGCAATGGGCACCGACCTGATGGTGATCCGGCATCGCGAAGCAGGTGTACCCCAGGCGATCGCCACCGAAATGGATCGGCTCAACTCCAACGTCGGCGTTCTCAATGCCGGAGATGGTCAACACGAACATCCTTCCCAAGCGCTGCTTGACCTGTTTACCATCTGCTCTGCCCTCGACCCGGACTATCCCAGTTTTTCGCTGCTGGAAGGGAAAAAAGTGGCGATCGTGGGCGACATTTTGCACTCCCGCGTAGCTCGTTCTAACATCTGGAGCCTCACTGCCAGCGGAGCTGAAGTTCACCTGGCTGGCCCACCCACCCTGCTACCTAAGTTATTTGAACAGTACACCGCATCCCGCGATCGCCAACCTCCCACTTCTCATTCCCCATCCCTCATTCCTCATCCTTCCCCCGGCAAACTCTTCCTCCACTGGGATCTCGACCCCGCCTTGGAAGATGCAGATTTCGTCATGACCCTACGGCTGCAAAAAGAGCGCATGACCCAACATCTGTTGCCTAGCCTGCGAGAATATCATCAGCAGTTTGGGGTTACCAGCGATCGCCTCAAACTCTGCAAACCCAACGTCAAAGTGCTACACCCCGGACCGACTAACCGGGGCGTAGAAATCAGCTCTGAGCTAATGGATGACCCCAAAATCAGCCTGATTCCCCAACAGGTCACAAGTGGCGTCGCCGTTCGGATGGCATTGCTGTATCTCATGGGAAGCGGCAAAGCTTAATTTATTTCGCTCACCGGTCTTGTCCGTAAACCCCGGACAAACGACAAAAATTTGGGAATTGCGCTTTGAGCGGTTGAGAACTGCTATATTAAGCAACCGTTAGGGTCTGGACAAAAAAGTTCGCTATTTTGCTGCTTTTTCAACGCGCCAGGGATTAGAATCAGTACAAAAGTACTATCTCAAAATTATGGTTCAATACACGTTAGCCCAGAGTCCTGAAGTAATTTTGACCGTTCCTGGTAAAGATTCATCTAAAGCTCGTGATAAAGCGATGGATCAACTGCTGGAATTGATGGAGTCGGGTGAACTGCCAACTGATTTGTCAGATGGATTTAGTCCACAACAGTTTATTGAAGTTAAAGAGCAAAAACCCGTGACGACTGATGATGAAGATGCCGTAACTCAGGCAGTGCAAGTTCTTAGTAACCTCGCAACTCTCAAACTCAAGGTGCAAACCTCTCGTTCTGAGGCAATGAAGGTGCGCGCCCAAATTGACACCTTGTTTACCGATGAGGCGGTTGATGAAGCAGAGCTAGAGAGCCTCAAGGAAGGCTTCAAGGTTCTCAAAACTTTTGCTCAAGCTAATGTGCGCTACCGCGAAGCTCGTACCCAGGCTGAGGAAGCCCGTACAGTGCTAGACAAAGCTTTGTCTTCAGCAGATTCCACCCCTGCATCCAACGGAACCAGTAAGGCGAGTAAATAAGCTCGAGGTCAAAAACTAGAGCCCCCGGAATCAGGTTGCTTCTGGGAAATAGTGAGCCAGGATAGCGGCGTAGGCCTCGTTTACCCGCTGGGCTTGCTCTTTGCTGCCGCCAGCATCCGGATGGGCAACTTTCATTGCCTGTTTGTAAGCTCTCTTGATTGACTCAAAGGTAATGGGTGTAAATGGGCCGAGATTCAGCAGGGTTAGGTAGTCGCTTAGCGTATCCCTAGTTTTCTTTTGGGAAGCCCAGGGGTCATAAGCCTGCCGTTCCTGGTAGGTGCGATCGCTAATACTCTCCAAGGCTGCGATCGCCTCTTGCTCCCAACCAAACAGCCGGAAAATTTCGTGTTGGCGATCGCCCAATCCTTGCCACAACCGTTTTAATTCTGGCAGCCAGGAATATTGCGGGTTGTTGACAAACTGCCACAGCGCTTCAGAAGCATTAAAACCGCCTTGATGGTAGATGTAATAATGTTCACCCGTTTGAGGATCGACGTGACAGCCAAACTGCTGCAAAATATCTGCCACTTCATAACCGATACCGTTTTCACCGTAGATCAAAGTTTGCAGACGAGCCAAGGTTGGGTTGAGCTGACGGGCCCACTCTAGTTCACATAGTGCAATCCAGTCAGGAATATAGTAGAGCGGCGTTTCTGCATTGGCTTCACGATGGCTAGAGCTATATTGCTCGTAGTCACCCACCGTTCCCCAAGTTTCCTTAAAGCGCTTTAGCCATTCGGCTTCGGTCTGGGGCGGAGGAGGTAGTTCAGCCTGCCCCGATGTCCTTAATTCCGCAACTTGAGCCGCCAATTCAGTTAATTGGTTTTGCAAGCTGTCTACCCGTTCGCTAAAGTGCAGAGCCGTTGAGCTCAGTTGGCTAGAGAGAATTTTGACAAAATAGGCTGCCTGCGCGTCTAGAGCTACCTGAAGCTGCTGCTTAAACTGATCGGTTTGGGCTTTGAGCGATTGAGCGATCGCCTCCTCAAGCTGCTGTTTAGACCGATCGGTTTGGGTTTTGAGCGATTGAGCGATCGCCTCCCGAATCTCGCCAGCATTTACAGGTTTCAACTGGCTGGTCTGAGCTTTGAGTGCTTGGGCGATCGCCTCCTGAATCTCACCAATGTTTACGGGTTTTGGCTGGTCGGTCTGAGCTTGAAACGCTTGAGCAACCGCTTCCTGAATCTCACCAACCCCGACAGGGTTAAACTGATCAGTCTGAGTTTTGAGTACCTGAGCGATCGCTTCCCGAATTTCGCCAATGTTTACGGGCTTAAACTGATCGGTCTGAGCCTTAAGCGCTTGGGCGATCGCCTTCTGAATCTCAGCCGCATCCAATGGTTTAGGCTGGCTAGTCTGGGCCTTGAGCGCTTGGGCGATCGCCTCCTGAATCTCGCCAATATTTACGGGTTTTAGCTGGTCAGTCTGAGCTTGAAACGCTTGGGCGATCGCCTTCTGAATCTCAGCCGCATCCAATGGTTTAGGCTGCCTAGTCTGAGCCTTGAGCGCTTGGGCGATCGCTTCCCGAATTTCACTAATATCTACAGTAGGAGCAGCCTCAGCAGGAACATTCGCAGCAGATTGATTGTTGGCGACCTGTTCAGACAGGTCTTGCATCCTGCTTTCTACGGAGCGCTGATTTGCTGCCAGTTCAGCCAGGGTCACGCTCACCGTCTGCAAATGCCGACTGAAGGTATTAATAATCTGCGGTTCAACAATTTGCGTTGAGGTCGCAGTAGATGAAGCAATGCGCTTGGAATAGAGAAAGCGATCGCCTTGCTCAGGGGAATAGACCAGCAAATCTGCTTCGGTGTCTAACTCGCCGCCACTAAAAACTAGTGTCACTTCACCCTTGGTGTAAGCAATCTTGGCGCTTTTCCAATCTTCGATCAGCGATTTGCAAAGTTCAGCCAAGCTAAAGTGGGTTGCCTGCTTAACAATCCGGCATCCCGTCTTAGTCGAACGCAGGAAACGCTCACTGAGGACAACGACTGCCTCTTCGACTGTTTCCGCCTCCAGAGCGAATGTAACCTTCAGCGACTTGGGGTGCATTGGAGCCTAGTAGAGCAACGTAAATCTGAAGGTTTCTAACCAATCCTATTGAGTATCGTTCAAGTATATTGGCTGCAAATCAACCGTGTGTATTCACTTTGTTATTTAGCGTTGTCATTTGGCGTCAATTATTCGTTGCCCAGAACTCCTAGATTTTCTAGAGAATCTGAATCAGACGATTCTTCCAAGGATTGACGAGGTTTAGAAGCATACAGCAACGAAACCAGATGAACGATCGCCAGGATAACGGCAGCGATCGCCAAAATGTAGCTATGCAATGTGTAAAGGTGCTGTACCGTCGTCGTGTTCACCGCACCGCCACCCGTCAACACATCTCTAAGACGACCGCCAATGCGGGGAATTGCCTCGATTGCGCCCAGCTCGATCTGAAAGCGCCAGTAGCCAACCTGCGACCAGTCTAGAATCATCGCCGTCCAGCCCAGACCAATTCCTGTGAGAATCAGTACAATACCGCTGACCCAGGCAGTGAACCAGCTCGGCTGCGATCGCCGACCCAAAAACAGCACGATCAACTCAATCAGCGCTACCCCAATTAGCCCATTGCCGCCAATATCGTGCAGGCTGCGGATCAGGGTGCCATTGGGAATTTCGGTGGCGATCGCATCCAAAGAGTTGTAAGCGCCGCCCGCAGTGGGAGTGTAGTAAAACGCTAAAAGTACGCCAGTTACAGCAGCCAGCAGCGTTAGGGTGAGGGTAATAACCGCAAGAATTGTAGCCAGTCGCCGCAAGATTAGAGAGGAGGAGGTATTCATGGCGATCGCAAATGTTTACTTTTGTAATTCAATCCTAACGAGATATTGAATTTTGTTTCCAAAAATTCTCAATTTTCACCTTAAGACGTATGTACTAAAGACATTTGAATAAGTGACAAATGTATTGTGCTTTTCACGACTTATTAACTTTAGGTGGAGTTCGGTATGATGTCGGGGTGAGATTATGTTGCGGTTAACTGTCTATCGCCCTACCTCGGTGAGGGATCTGCTATGAAATTCACTCGTCGTCTGCTGGTACTTCCCCTGCTGGCACTGTTCACAGCATTCGTCATCGTCTCCTGTACAGGTAGAGGAGGGGGTGATGCAGAAGGTGGCGATGCCGCAACGATTAGAGTGGGTTCCAAGGACTTTACCGAGCAGTTCATCATCGGTGAAATGTATGCTCTGGTGCTAGAAAATGCTGGACTTCAAGTCGAACGTAAGTTAAATCTGGGCGGAACACCCGTCGCCCAAGCCGCCCTTGAGAGCAATCAGATTGACCTCTACCCAGAATACACAGGCACAGGTTTATTAACAGTCCTAAAATTGCCCGTCAACAGCGACCAGGAAGCCGTTTATCAGTCCGTTTCCGAGGGCTACAAAGAACAGTTCGACCTGGTCTGGCTAGAGCCTTCCCCCATGAATAACACTCAGGCACTCGCTATGACCCAGGAAGCCTCCGACTCTTTAGGGGTCAAGACAATTTCTGACATGGCAGCTAAGGCAGGCGAACTGGTCATGATTGGCCCACCAGAATTTGAGGCGCGCGAAGACGGTTTGCCAGGAATCAAGGAAGCATACGGTGATTTTGAGCTTGCTGAATACAAGGCTGTCGATCCAGGACTGAGATATCAAGCTTTGGTGGATGGCGAAGCCGATGTCGCAGTTGCATTCGGCACTGATGGCGAAATTGCCGCTTTTGACCTGGTGTTGCTCGAAGATGACAAACAGCTATTTCCGCCCTATCAAGTTGCACCCGTCGTTCGTCAGGAAGTTCTAGACGCAAATCCTGGCATCGCCGATGCGCTGAATGCGCTTGCCCCCTTACTAACGGATGAGGTAATGCAGCAACTCAACTATGAAGTCAGCGGCAACCAGCGCGAACCTGCGGAAGTTGCCAAAGAGTTCTTAACTCAAGAAGGGTTAATTGAAGGATGAAGAATGCGAAAACGCCTTCTTTCCCCAACCCCTAGCCCCTAGCCCCTGAAACCCACGCCCTCTAAGCGGGAGATGCCTGTGAGCGCTATTCGTTTTGATCAAGTAACCCTGCGATTTCCGGGTGCGGCTCGGCCCGCTGTAGATCATTGTGACTGCGAAATTGAGTCAGGCAAGCTGGTTGTGATTCTCGGGCCGTCGGGCTGTGGCAAGACAACACTGTTGAAGATGGTAAATCGGCTGTATGAGCCAACGTCAGGCAGAATTTACCTGGATGATGCAGATGTGCGGCAGCTAAAGGTGACAAAGCTGCGTCAGCAGATTGGCTATGTGATTCAGCAGTCGGGACTGTTTCCGCACATGACGGTGGCGCAAAACATTGCAGTGGTACCAAAGCTGCTGGGCTGGTCGAGATCAAAAACTCAACTGCGAATTGATGAACTGTTGACGTTGATCGAGTTGCCTCCCCAGGAATATCGCGATCGCTATCCCGCCCAACTCTCGGGGGGACAGCAGCAACGAGTTGGACTAGCCAGAGCGCTAGCTGGCGACCCGAATGTAATGCTGATGGATGAGCCGTTTGGGGCGATCGATGCGATTACTCGCGCCAGTCTTCAGGATGAAATTTTGCGGCTTCAGCGGCAGCTTAAGAAGACCATTCTGTTTGTCTCCCATGACGTGGAGGAAGCGTTGAGGCTGGCTGACAAAATTCTGATCATGCAAGCAGGGCACATTATTCAGTACGATACGCCGTTCAATATTCTCACCAAGCCCGTCAACGACTTTGTGTATAACCTGATGGGAGCCGATGACATGGTGCGTCAGCTTAGCCTGCTGAGAGTCGAAACAGCGATGATGAATACGCCAGAAGGGTTCAGTCAAAATGGTGAACCAACGATCGCCCGTGATGAAAGCTTGCGCCATGCACTTTCCTTGATTCTACGAACCGGGGCACAAAAGCTGACTGTTCTGGATAATGGCTCAGCCGTTGGGGTTTTAACCTTAGAACATATCCGAGATTCTGCCAGCCTGGGTGCAGGCACCTAATTGTTTAAGTAAGGAATGCGTGAGTAGATGTCGGTTGGGTGGAACACCGTGAAACCTGACGTTTGCATAAATCCTGTTGGGTTCCGCTTTGCTTCACCCAACCTACGGGATTGCTGTATCAAGCAAGAGTATATTGCTTGATACACTGCACGTTAAACTGTTGGAACTGGCTAGTGTGAATTGCTGAATCATTGCAAATATGGCGACGTTTTTGTTGGAAGTTGGGGCTGAAGAATTACCAGCGAGCTTTGTGGATGAAGCGCTGGCACAGTGGCGATCGCGCATTCCGGCTAGCCTGACCGAGCATTTCTTGACCTCAGAAGCGATCGAGCTATACGGCACGCCGCGACGTTTGGCAGTGCTAATTAAAGGTTTGCCTGCTCAGCAACCCGACCGAGAAGAAGAGGTAAAAGGGCCACCTGCCCAAGCTGCCTTTAAGAATGGACAACCCACCAAAGCGGCAGAAGGGTTTGCTCGTTCGCGTAACGTCGAATTGAGCGATTTGCAGGTTCGCGCCACCGACAAAGGCGAGTTTGTGTTCGTTCAGCAGAAAATTCCCGGTCGTCCCACTGCCGAAATTCTCACAGAACTAATTCCTAACTGGATCTTTAGCCTGGAAGGACGACGGTTTATGCGCTGGGGTGACGGAGATCTCAGATTTCCTCGCCCGATTCGCTGGCTGGTGACGCTGCTAGACGACACAGTTTTACCAATCACGCTGGTAAACGGTTCGGAAAGCTGTACGAGCGATCGCACCTCTCAGGTTCATCGAGTCTTGCATCCACAGCCAATCAAAATTTCTGCTGCGTCAGATTATCTTGCCAGTTTGCGTTCTGGCTTCGTCGAAGCCGACCCAGAGCAGCGCAAAACTAAAATTCAGAGTCAGGTGCAGGTAGCAGCAAAAGAATTAGGCGGTTCTGCATCAGTTTCGCCCGACTTATTGCAAGAAGTCACCAACTTAGTGGAATGGCCCACTGCGGTCGTCGGCAAATTTGATCCTGATTTCTTGGAATTGCCTGCCGAAGTGATCACCACCGAGATGGAAAGCCACCAGCGCTATTTTCCCGTTCTCAAGCAGGAAGATTCCACAGAACTTTTACCCTATTTCATCACCATCTCGAATGGCGATCCAACAAAGTCAGACCTGATCGCCGCTGGAAACGAACGAGTAATTCGTGCTCGCCTTTCTGACGGTAAGTTCTTCTTCGATGCAGACCGCACCATTCCCCTAGAGGATTATCTGCCGCGATTAGAGAAAGTCACCTTCCAGGAAGACCTGGGATCGGTGCGCGATAAGGTCGATCGCTTCAGCAAAATTGCCAATCGGGTTGCCGGTCAGCTTCAGGTCAATGACGCAGAGCGGGAATTGATTCAACGAGCAGCGCTGCTTTGTAAAGCCGACCTGGTGACACAAATGGTCGGCGAATTCCCTGAACTTCAGGGAATCATGGGACAAAAATATGCGCTGACCAGTGGAGAACCGGAGGCGATCGCCACTGCCATTTTTGAGCATTACCTACCGCGTGGAGCCGGAGATCAGCTTCCTCAAACGCTACCTGGACAGGCGGTGGGCATTGCTGATCGATTAGATACCCTGGTCGGCATCTTTAGCCTGGGAATGCTGCCCTCTGGCTCTTCTGACCCCTTTGCGCTGCGACGGGCCGCCAATGCGATTATCAACATTACTTGGTCAGCCAAACTGCCCTTAAACCTGGATCGTTTGCTGGAACAGGTCGTTGCAGATTTCTCTGAGAATCGCTCTACTCCCGCTGAATTGCTTACTCAACTTCAAGACTTCTTTCTGCAAAGGATTCGGAGTCTGTTGCAGGAAGACCAGATTGACTATGACCTGGTGAATGCTGTCCTGGGTGAGAACGACCCCGAATACACAGAACGGGCGTTGAAGGATTTGCTGGATGTACGCGATCGCGCCCAATTCCTCCAAACCATTCGCCAAAACAAGGATCTCGATACAATCTATGAAACGGTCAACCGAGCCTCTCGACTGGCGCAACAGGGCGACTTAGACACTGTTCAGCTTAATCCTGAGGTGGTCGTTCAACCCAAACTGTTTCAGCAGCCCTCAGAGCAAGCATTTTACGATGCGCTGGTGCAGCTTGTGCCCCAAACTGAAGCAGCCCAGGCAGAGCGAGATTATCAAAAGCTGGTCAATGGGCTGAAGCAAATTGCTCCTATTGTCAGCAACTTCTTTGACGGCCCGCAGAGCGTTCTGGTGATGGATTCCAATCCCGACATCAAGCGCAATCGACTGAATTTACTGGGACTTCTGCGTAACCATGCGCGAGTTTTAGCAGACTTTGGGGCGATCGTGAAAGGTTAGCAGAACATCCTCAAACCAGTGTATTTCATCGGGTAGGGGCATAGCATTCGGCAGTTATCTCATCGTCTCAAACGCAGCTTTTGCCCGAATGCTATACCCTACAGGGTGTGCTTCATCTGAGGGAGTTAGGAGCGATCGCCCTAAAACTCTTCTTCTGTCAAGGAACTGGACTCACCGGGGTAGAAGCGATCGCTCAAAATCTGTTCCAGCGAATAGTCGCACTCTGATAAAAGAGTTTTGTAGGGTAAATTCGTTTCGCTGACTGCTAGATCCTTGCCAGTCTCAAAAGCTTGTTGTAAAACCTCTTGCAAGTAGGGTTTGAGGCTAGGGTTTTCCTGCAATAGCTGCAAAACTTCACGCCGCTGAACTCGAACTATGGCCAACCAGCTTCGGCTACGCTGTTCTGGTTGATATTGCCATTTCAACAAGTGCCCGATCAAAACACTCAGACGATTGCGAAGTTCCCGACGCTGCTGCTTGCCCAACGATTCGATCTCCTCAATCAGATTGGGCAAATCCAAACTGCTCCATTGCTGCATCTGCAATAGCTCAGCTTGTTTTTGAGTCCAAGCGTAGAAATCTGTATCGTAGAGGCTACGCATCGTTTCGCTGTCAATTTATTCATCCGGTGTCCCTCAAACGGTAACATGGGGGATGCCAAATTAGGGTCGCTCCTTGTTATGCCTCACGTCTACGTCATCGGAATCGGAAGGTCGGGAATCGCTGCTGCAAAGCTAGCAAAACGTCAAGGTTGGCAAGTCACCGTCAGCGATTCTAAAATTTCTGAGGCATTACACCAGACGCAGCAAGACCTGGAGGCAGAAGGAATTACGGTCAGACTGGGAGATTCCTTTCAGCCCAACCCGACCGAGATGCAGCAAATTGTCGTTAGCCCAGGTGTACCCTGGGACTTGCCTGCTCTAGTTGAAGCCAGAAAACTCGGAATTGAAGCCATCGGTGAGATGGAACTGGCTTGGCGATCGCTCCACTCCATTCCCTGGGTCGGCATCACCGGCACCAACGGCAAAACCACTACAACAGCCCTAATCTCTGCCATCTTTCAATCTGCCGGACTCAACGCCCCCGCCTGTGGCAATATCGGCTATGCCGCCTGCGACCTTGCCCTCACCACCTTTCCCCTCAACCCCCAATCTCCAATCCCTAATCCCCCTGACTGGGTGATCGCCGAACTCAGCAGCTACCAAATCGAATCTTCCGCCTCAGTTGCACCTCGAATTGGCGTTTGGACGACCTTCACGCCCGATCACCTGAGCCGTCACTATACCTTAGAGAATTACTTCAACATCAAAGCGCGTTTGTTAAACCAGTCTCACTATCAAGTGTTAAATGGCGACGACCCCTACCTGCGGAAAACGGGAGGCGATCGCTGGCAAAATGCCTACTGGACGAGCGTGACCGGCAAAGCTGATCTGGTTGCCAATCCTGAGCAGGGCACTTACATCGAGAATGGCTGGGCGATCGCTCAAGGAGAACCCATTGTTGAAGTTTCTGCCCTGCGAATGGCCGGGGATCACAATCGCCAAAATTTGCTGATGGCAATCACGGCAGCGAAGTTGGCAGGAATTGGGAAAGAGGCGATCGCCCATGCTGTCCGGAGTTTTCCGGGAGTCGCCCATCGCCTCGAACACATCTGTACCTGGCAAGGCATCGACTTTATCAATGACAGCAAAGCCACCAACTACGACGCAGCCCAAGTTGGGCTTGCTTCAGTCAAAAGTCCTGCGATCCTGATTGCGGGTGGTGAGGCAAAAGCCGGAGACGATCACGCTTGGCTTGCCACAATTCAATCCAAAGCTGCTGCCGTATTGCTAATTGGCAATGCTGCCCCCGCCTTTGCTCAACGCCTTAACCAAATTAGCTACTCGTCGCATGAAACGGTTGAGACAATGGATCGCGCCGTAAAACGCGGTGCAGAACTTGCTAAACAGTACAGTGCTGAAGTCATTCTCCTCTCTCCAGCTTGCGCCAGCTTTGACCAGTACGAGAACTTTGAACAGCGTGGCGATCACTTTCGCCAGCTATGCCACGCGATGTGCAACTAAAAGTCGTTGCAACCTTTCTCCAAAACAAGTCCCAAAAATGCTGAATTGGCACGATGGGTTAATAGGGGCGACAATCAATCGCGTCTGTACAAACCCTAAAATTGCCTGGAAGGATTAATTTTCAAACGGTGCGACAGGAGAAAAACGGTGAAAATTTTGACTGTTTTTGGGACGTGTTTTATCGTGCTCTTAGCTTTGTTGTGGGCCCGCACGGAGAGCTATTTCCCACTCTATCCATTTATTGATACAACACTGCCAGAAGGCTTTTCACAACAAAAATTCGAGCAGATCACGCAAGGCATGACCAGAACAGAGGTTGCAGCCATTTTGCCCGGTTCACCCGAAGCAGGAAGCTCCTACTGGCAAAACTCGTACTGGAATTACGGGTGCGATGGTGGATGTAATGGCTAGTGTGGTCTGGCGTGGATTGGCTTTGGAATTTACTTCAATGAAGCAGGAGAGGTTATCAAAACTGAGCGTGTAGTGTACATGGATTAGCTCTGCTAAAGCTTACTCCCCTTCTAATTGAAGATTAGGTTCTAAAAGATCAGGGACGTATCTCCGCTTCGCAGGGGTACTCCCTGATCTTTCAGTGGAAAAGGAGTAACTAAGCGTCAAAAACTTCTCCAGCAGCTCAACTAGGGCAAGCAACCAGCAAAGGATTATGGGCAGCAACCTAATCCAGATTCTTATACCAATTCTCTAAAGTCCGGCTACAGATAGAGCATCTAAAATAGACTGCCGCCCCACAATTGAGGCAACCACTTCTGGTGTTAGTGCGCCGAGTTGTTCTTTCACCTGCTG
>NZ_JACJPC010000073.1:0-75520 GCF_014695875.1 Leptolyngbya sp. FACHB-541
CCGCACTTACACAAAAATCAAATCAGTCCCCATAGTTCAGCTAAGCGAATGGACAAAATAAAAATTGGGGTAGCGCCCTTCAGAGCGCTACCCCAATTTTTATCAGGGATATTCAATGAATGTTGAATACCCAACCTACTAGGCTGTCTAGTGACAACTTAAACTTGCAAGGGGTTTGGGGATGTTAGTCGCACAAGAAATTTGCTGGATTCAGAACTCAAGCCACTTCCAAAGCATCCATTTCTGGAGTTTAAGGTGAAGCAGTAGTATTACCGATGACAAACAACGGCTCTAACTGAGAAACGCTATAGTTAAGTAAGGTAAAAAGATACTTCAGTTGAGCCTAAACAAATGGTGTTATTTGGATTTGGTAAAAAGCTAACTTTGCCAACGCCCGATGAGGCGTTGCCCGGAAGAGCAGAAGCTATTTCCGTACCCTCACAGCACTATGTTAACGGCAATCCTTTAAAGCCTCCCTTTCCACCCGGAATGGAAACGGCGATATTTGGTATGGGATGTTTTTGGGGAGCAGAGCGCAAATTTTGGCAGCAAAAAGGGGTGTTTACCACTGCCGTGGGTTACGCCGCTGGCATTACACGCAACCCCACTTATCACGAAGTTTGCACCGGCAAAACAGGTCATAACGAGGTCGTATTTGTCGTGTTTGACCCCAATGTAGTGAGCTTTGAAACCCTGTTGAAGATCTTTTGGGAGAGCCACAACCCCACTCAGGGAATGCGTCAGGGCAACGACACTGGAACTCAATATCGCTCTGGCATCTATGTCTATTCAGAGGCGCAAAAGCAGCTCGCGGAAGCCTCTCGTGATGCCTACCAGCAAGCATTGAACGCAGCAAACTACGGCGAGATTACGACTGAGATTCTGGATGCGCCTGAGTTTTATTATGCGGAAGACTACCATCAGCAGTATCTTGCTAAGAATCCTAATGGGTATTGTGGGTTAGGTGGAACTTCGGTTGCTTGCCCGATTGGGGTAGTCAGTGCTGGCTAAACTTTAAACTCTAGTATTTCAGAAGAGTCATAAAAAAATCTGGAGCATCAAACTGCTCCAGATTTTTTTATGACTTTGTGGAAGAAACCTGCCACACGATGGGGAATTGATGCGCTATCAGCAGTGGTGGAAGGCGATCGCAGCAACCGTTCAATCCGATAGTGGCCGTTCAGATCATTTGCCGATTGTCGCCAGATTCCAGTTGCGTTAAATCAATTGGTGCTGACTTAGGGATTCAAGATTTGCGACTTCTTCGAGAAGCCACAGATCTAAGCGCTCATCTCGTTAAGTCTCCCCACTGATCCCTGTCGCAAACCTCAAATTTACGCTAGCTTCGGTTACAGGGATGTCATTGTATCGAAGTCACCTGAGAGGTAAGCCGCATGGACACCAACCCACAGCAAACGGTTCAACCCATTCCCCCAGATCATGAGACGAACAGCGAAGCACCAGAAATTGGGGGCGGCTTATCAGTAATTCAATATTGGGCGGAACATACGCTTTCACCAGAAGGGGCAAAACTGTGGCAAACCCTGTTGCATAAAAGCGCTTGTCTGTCGTGTTCTTGGGGCACGGGCGGGCAGAAAGGGGGTTTCACCAATGAGACGGGCGAAAAGCTCCAGCGCTGCATGAAAAGTGTAGAAGCCATTTCGGCTGAAATTCAGCCTGGAATCTCCAGTCACTTTTTTGATCAGTACTCAATTGAGCAGCTTCAGCAGTTGACTTCTCTGGAAGCAGATCGATTGGGGCGGCTCAGCTTTCCGGTAATTTTGCGGGCAGGCAGAGCGCATTATGAGCGAATCACCTGGGAGGAGGTTTATCAGATTGCAGAGGCAGGGTTTCACCAACCGCCTGAACGAGTCGCTTCCTATAGCTCTGGGCGGTCTTCTAATGAGGCGGCTTATTTGCTGCAATTGTTGATGCGATCGCTCGGTTCCAACAACTTGGCGGACTGTTCTGACCTGTGCCATGCGCCTTCCACCTTTGGGTTAAAGCAGATGTTTGGCACCAGCACTTCAATGGTCAGCCTGGAGAATTTGAAGCAGGCAGACTGTGTGGTGCTAGTGGGTTCTAACTGCTCGTATAATCACCCCCGGTTGATGAACGAGTTGATTAAACTGCGCGATCGCGGTGGCAAAATAATCGTGATCAATCCCGTCATGGAGATTGGTTTAGTTAAGTTTGGCTCTCCCGCTTTTCCGCTGTCGCTGATTACAGGTTCCGAGATCTCTTCTCTGTATCTGCAACCGATTCCCGGTAGTGATGTAGCGCTATTTGTCGGCATTCAGAAAGCGCTGATTGAAAAAGGGTTGATTCATCAGGACTTCCTTCAAGCACACACTGAAGGCTGGCAAGCAGTTGTTGAACAGGCACAAACCACGTCCTGGGAAGCTATCACTCAAACCTGTGGGGTATCTCAAGCTGAAATTGAAGCCACTGCTACCCTGATTGGTACCTCCAAGCAAGTCGTGTTTGCCTGGGCAATGGGTATCACTCAACACCAAAATGGCGTAGACAACGTTTATAGCGTTTCTAATACTGCTTTGCTGACGGGCAATGTGGGCAAAGTTGGAGCAGGTTTAATGCCTGTTAGAGGGCATTCCAACGTTCAAGGCTTTGGCTCAATGGGAGTGACGATAAGGCTCAAGAAGGAAATTCAGCAGGCGTTAGAGAAGTTGTTGGGGCGATCGCTTAGCCGGGTTCAAGGATATGACACTCGCGCCTTAATTGAAGCAGCAGATGCAGGGAATGTAGACACACTGATTTGTCTGGGCGGCAACCTCTACGCTGCAAACCCTGATTTGACCCAAGCGAAACGGGCGCTGAGTCAGGTTGACACGATCATTTATCTTGCTACAAAGCCAAACCTAGGACATTTTCACGGATTGGCAAAGCAAAACACGATCATTCTGCCGGTGCTAAACCGCTTTGAGAATCCTCACAAAACAACAGTTGAGTCAGGCAACAACTTTGTACGGCTCAACGATGAAGGTAAAACTCACCTCAAAGATGCCGACCTGATTGCCGAAGTAGAATTTTTGACGGAACTGGCACATCGACTTCAGGGTGACTTTCCGGTAGATTGGCGCAAACTCCAGGACACAAAATATGTGCGGCAACTGATTGCCCAAACCATTCCAGGGTTTGAAAAGATGGCAACTATTGATGAGACACAGGAGGAATTTACCATTAGCGGACGGATTTTCACAGAACCGAAGTTCTCCACGCCATCTGGAAAAGCTTCGATGTTTGTGACTCCTTTGCCTGAGTTGGCTCTGCCAAAGTCTACAGATTTTGGAGTGTCAGAGTCTACTCCTGCGATCGTTGTGGCGTTGATGACAGGACGCAGCTACTCTCAACACAACACAGTGGTTTACAAGATTGCCGACAAATATCGAGGAATGCCTCACCGTAACTGCATTCTAATGAATCGGCATGATGCAGAAAGTATCGGTTTAGAAGAACATCAGCATGTCACCGTGCAAGCAGATGCCGGAAAACTAACCGATGTGGAAGTAATCTACGGCGCAGTGCGACAGGGTGCAGCGCTGATGTTTTACCCAGAAGTGAACGTGATTTTCAAGGCACAAATTGAAGAGCGATCGGGCACTCCAGCCTTTAAGCGAGTGCCTGCTGTCGTCTATGCACAGGCTACTACGGGCGACTCTCAACCAGCATGACGGGAATTGAACTGGTTTCTACAACAGCTTGGGAAACGGAGCCTACGAGGACTTTTTCCCAGGGTTGATGTCCTCGTTTACCCATGATGATTTCTGTCGCCTTGTGGTCTTGAGCAACTTGAATAATCTGCTCTGGAACAGAGCCCGTTGTTGTCACAAACTGATAGCGAATATCTGCAAGCAACTGATGGGTTTGTGTCTGCAATTGCTTTACATTTTGCGGTTGTGAAACGTTAATGACGTGCAAAACAAGCACCTCTGCATCACTGTGCCGAGCCAATTCTGCGGCTTTAGATAAAACTTTGCCTGTCAGGAAAGAAGTGTCGATCGCCACTAACAATCGAGGGCGCTGAACAAGGCTCACCTTAGTCGGATCAACTTCTCCCCGCTCCAACAGCTTTGGCGCAAAGGTAGGAATTGCCCAGGCTCCGAGTGGGGCGGTGATCAGGATGGAGAGAGCAGCGATCGCCAAAATTACCTCTCCTCCTTCAATTCCCTGTGCCAGCGGAATTGTACCAATTGCTGCTTGCACAGTTGCCTTAGCGGAGTTTCCAGGAAGTAGAAACAGACGTTCCTGCCAGTTCCAGTTGTTTCCCAACGTTGAAAGATACCAGCCAATGCTACGCCCAACAAGAGTACCGATCGCCAAAATCAACAAACCGGGCAGCAAAACATTTCCTAAAACCTGTAGCTGAATGCTGGCTCCCATGAGGACAAATAAGAAGATTTCGGCGATCGCCCACAATCCATCAAATCCACCTCGGAGCCGTCTAGCTAATGGGGCATCCAGTTCAATCAAAAAGAACCCCAGTGCCATCGTAGCGAGATAGCCCGAAAAGTAAGGAAATGCCGTAGCTGCAATCACCAAAAATAGAGCAAGCCCAGCCGCAAGCAAAACGTCTTGAACTGCCGTCTGAGTCCAGTTTTGCTGAGTTAGCAGGGAAACTAACAGTCGTGCTGCAAAGTATCCTGCCAGGACTCCTAAAGCGATTTGCAGAATGACTTGAAAGGGCAACAGTTGCAGTGCGGTCAGGGTAAATCCGCCTGGTAGCGTGATGGTTTCGGTTGCTCCCTGTCCCAAAAAATTGAGCAGCAGGCTAAAAATCAGCAGCAGCAGCACATCAGATAGAGCGCTTCCGGTCAAAATTGCATCAGGAATGCCTTTAGTGACACCCCAGCCTACGCTCTTGAGCCGCAACATTCCTGGCACAATTACAGCGGGAGATTCTGCCCCAACCACGCAGCCCAACAGTAAGCCGGTAGGAAAGTCGAAGTTGAATAGGAAAATAGCCGTGAAGGCGATGGCCACCGCCTCGAATGTTGCAGGTAGAAAACCCAACCGCAGGGCAACCGTGCTTTGTTGCGCCAGTTTTTCTCGATCTAAGCCCAATCCTGCTTTCATTAAAATCACCATGACGGCGATTGTTCTCAGGCTGTCTGCTGATGCCAAGACATCTAGGCTGAGCACATTGCCAACTTGAGGTCCTAGCACAACACCCACCAAAATCATGCCAACCAGGGGCGGTCCGCCTAAACGCCGGACAATCTGTCCGACAAAAAAGCCCATCAACAAAATCCAAAGAATGCTGCTTAACATCTCGCTCCTTTTAAGCTGCTGGGTGAAGAGTAAGCCGCTAACGGAGGAGAAATTTCGAGTCAAGCTTTTTGACACTTTCCTACCCTTCCGTCGCAACCCGGAAAAGTAGGAGTCATCAGCCCCCTGTGAAAGAGGCGGTTAAGGCGAACTCCATCGCCTAAGGTTAAAAACCTGGCTATAACAATACCATCATGAGGCAATTCTTGCTTCGTTCCCAAGTTCTACTTAAGGATGCTTGTAGTGAGGCTCGGACTTGGAGTTGCAGGAGGCAGATCTCTGGATTAGCACAACCAGGTAGAGCCTAGTAATGAGAAGATTAGTAACCCCGTGGAATTTGTTATGGACTCAGGACTTTCTGTAGCAAAAGCTACAGAAAAGATTTAAAGTTATAGGAGTGGAGGTTGCGTTTATTTATTCAGACACGCATTGAACGGAAATGGCTAATGTATATCGGGTTGAGGATTCGGAGATATTAGCTAGGCATCGAGCAAACATTAATGCTTCCCTAGCTCACCGTTTGGCAGTAGCCAGAGCTACTCAAAATCAGCAATTAGTGGCTTCGCTGGAGCGAGAGCAGCGACAGTTTGGAATGGAGCGAGGTCGTGTAAACGGAGCTTCGTCTCTAATTCAGTGGTTGAGCCAGAAGTGGAATGAGTTGATGGAGGCGATCGCCAAAACCTCTCAGCTCTCAGTCGAGCGAATTAGTGCAGACGGAGCCATCTTTTGGTACGCCTACGATCCAGAGACGGGCAAAGCGCTTTACGCCGAGTCGGAGTCAGAAGTGCTGGACTGGATTGAGCAGAACAATCTGGGACGCTAAAGAATAACGCTCTCAACAAAGCATGTAGCGCCACAAGGGAATGGGCGATCGCGTCTCAGATCGCCCATCTTATATTTCTAGTCTGGAGTTTTACTGGTTTAAACAAACTCCGCGACACATCAATTTCTGTAAGGGCGCACTGCGGTGCGCCCTTACCCACATCTGCAATGTCTTCAAATCAAATTGATATCAGGTATGCCAGCAGTTCCGATAAGCTGATACACTTGCTGCTAGGGCGATCGCAAAGTCCTATCTTAAACTTCTTCGGTCATCCACTGAACTAGCTGAAGTACAACTCCGTTTGGATCTGTAACCTGAAAGAACCGTTCGCCCCAAGGTTCAGTTTCGATTGGCGTTGTAATCGTTACACCTTCAGCTTTTAGCCGAGCATATTCACGATCAATATCGTTCACTACAAAAGCAACGAGCAACCCATCTGCATGATGTCCACGCATGTGAGTTGGCTTAAAACTCTCTAATCCAGTTCGGAGGAAGATCAGGTTAAACCCAACGTCTGGACGGGAAAGCGACACAAACCCGTCAGCAGACATATCTTCGTTAAAACCGAAGTGCTGTTTAACAAAGGCAGCAGACGCTTTAACATCATCAACATTGAGTGAAATCGCTGAAGCCGTAATCTGCATACATTCTCCTCAAAGCGCTAGTCTGATGAATCAGGACTATCATTGTGGCGCATCAGCGATGGAAAAGGATTGTAAAAAACTGACCTCAAGTCGGCAACAGGATGTGGCAAGGATGAAAGCTTCGCTGCGTTAAATACTCAGTGGGTGTGCAATGAGCAAATGCCCGAAAATCGTGAATAAAATGTGCCTGATCAAAGTAACCGCAGGTAAATGCAATCTCCATCCAATCAACTTGCTTTTTACCTTTTAGCAGGTGGAGAACTTGCTGCAAGCGCTGCACCCGACAATACCGTTTAGGAGTTAATCCGACCTGATCGCGAAAGAGTTGGTTGAAGTGGCGATCGCTAAACCCGATTTGCTCCGTTACAGTTCTGACGGGGGAAATGGGCGATCGCTTGAACTCCCGTAAAGCAAAATCCACAGCAGGGCACCGTTCAGGTGACTGCATCATTGTTAGGAGAAACTGTTCCAGAACCAGGAAACGAGTTGATAACGTAGGTGTCTCCAATAGTTTTTCTCGCAATTCTGTGGCACGCCCCTGCCACAGTTCCTCTAGCGAGATAATTTGATTGTGCAACTCCCCAGCCGGAAGCTTAAAGAATGCAGCATTGCCACCAGGCTTAAAGTGTACTCCCATCGCCGCAACTCGCCGGTCGTTGTTGATAATAAAGCCTTTAGAGTGAGCACCACAAATCCGTGTACCGCTTGTGCTGCCATATCTCGCTCGACTGTGGGAATCAAAAAGCGGAATCTTGTCTTCATGCAGATTGATCACCAGTTCCATTGAGCCAATCGGCAGGAGGCGTGATTGTGTTTCTGATGGGCTTTCTCCTGCCCGAAACCACAGAAACTCGACAAACTGTGAGAGAGGAGGTTCCTTTAGAGTTGCACCACAAGCCAATCTGGGCTGATAGGTCTGGTAAATCATACCTGCACTCAATTTACACCTTCTAAAGGTTTCTAAATACCCTTGGGGTTACCCCTGTATATTTGCGAAAAAGAGTGGTGAGATGGCTTTGGTTCTTGAAACCACACAAAAGAGCAACGTCGGCGATCGCCAGTTCTTTCTGCTGAAGCAACTGTTTTGCTCGTTCAATTCGCTGCTGCAACACAAACTGGTAGGGTGGGACACCCATCGATTGCTTAAACAATCGACAAAAATAATACTGACTCGTTCCAGTCAATTCAGCCAAATCTACCAGCTTAATGTCCTGATCGAGGTAAGTCTGAACATACTCCAAAACCTGACTCAATTTGTATTGTGGCAACCCATCTTCATAGGCAGTGAAAGCTGATTGCGCCGTTGAATACCGTTTGAGCAAGTGGACAGCAAGAGCTGTCCCCATTGCTTCACCGTATAACCGCCCTGATGGGCAACCTGTTTCAAGCTCTGTTTTTAGAGCCAAGAGAATTTCTCGAATTAAAGGATCTTTTTGCCCTCGATACATCATTAGTTCTGCACGATCGGCATTCACTGGCTCCTGAACAGCCTGAGCAACAAATTCTGGCTCCAAAGTCAAAGAGAGCACTTCCATTTCATCTTTCCAACGGATAGCGTGAAGATGATGAAAGGGCGTGATACAAACATTTCCCGGCAACAACTGTTGGCTATTAAATTTGCCGTTGGCTTTTAATTCAACCTTTCTAGGCGTTTTCAGTTGCAGAGTGAGATGATGTCTGACTGCACAAACATCTGAAATATCCAGAGGCGGGAACCTAAGGTGCTCCAGCAAAATTCCATCCCACGCAGCTGTTCCACTCGACAGCAGGACAAATTCAGCAGGATGCTCAGCATGAGGTTTAACTTTAGCTTGACCACCAATTTCTCTCTGATGCAGAGACATAGTACTTTTTCTCCAAGCTAGAACAAGCAGATTGTTATGGAGCAGATTAGACCAGCGATTATGGCAGCTAAAGGATTTTGAGAGAATTCAGCAAGAATTTGAAAAGAACGCAAAATTCTGGAAGAAGTGTACCGCCAAATCCATCACGATGGAAGCGACCCAAAACGGAATACAGCCGTCATGCCAAAAATTGTTCGATTGTTTGCCGTATTGCAGAAAGGGTTCCCCTCCTTTAACCCATTAACCTGGAGAATTCTATGATCAAGTTTGTATACTGCATTCGTAAACAGGCTGGCTTGAGTGATGAAGAATTTCATACCTTCTGGCGAGATGTCCACGGTCCGTTTATTCGCAGTCTCGCTCAAACCTTGCAAGCAAAGAAGTACATTCAAAGCCACACGCTCAATACTCCCATTAATGCAGAGATCGCCAAGTCTCGCGGTCTGAATACGGCTATCTACGACGGCGTTACTGAGATTTGGTGGGAGAGTATGGACGATTTTTTAGCAGCAGTAAGTACTCCTGAGGGTCAAGCAGCAGCACAACAGTACATCACAGATCCGACCGTGGGTGAGGTGAATTTTGTTGACTTCTCCCAATCTTGCGCGTTTCTCACCGAAGAACATACTGTCTTTGACTTCTCCTAAAAATGTACCTCTGTGTGAAGCTCCAGACTTAGAAGCGATGCAGGCGATCGCCGCTTAGTTCCCAACGGCAAGCAGGTGTCTTAACATGTGAGATCCTGCCATTGAAACCACACCCCGGTTTAGCAGCGCTGTTTGCTAAACCGTAATTCCATCATTTGGAAACTCCACAGCGAACTTCTGATTGCACCAGACGATGCAATTGTTGGATACGATCAATCAGGGCCGCTTGCTAAACCAAACCAGCCTTCACCGATTGTTCGTCGTCTGTAGCAGTCCCTGTTCAGGAAGACCCATGCAAATTACCCACTATCTTCACGCAGCTATTCTAGTTTCTGACTTGGAGAAAGCCGAACACTTCTATGGCAACGTGTTGGGACTACCCAAGGTCGATCGCCAGCTTAAATATCCTGGAGCCTGGTATCAGGTAAGTAATACGCAAATTCACCTGATCGTCGATTCAACCTTTTCTAACGGTCTCCACAATGCCGAGAAATGGGGGCGCAACCACCACGTTGCCCTTGCAGTCGATGACCTACAGGCTGCTAAGGAGCATCTCAAAGCTTGTGGACTGGATGTACAAACGAGCGCATCGGGTCGGGCTGCATTATTTACTCACGATCCAGATGGCAATGTGATTGAGCTTACTGAGGCGAAATAGGTGTGGGCTTTTAAGGGCGATCGAAGGCACTGAGGGTAAACCCGGAACTACTAGCTCAGTGATTTCTTTCTGTACATCAAGAAATCGGGGGATATCCTGCTTTGTAAGATGCCCCCCGATTTTTAACTATTGAATTGGTTGAAGATCTAAAAGCAGAATTTTAAGAGCGAGATATTACTCCACCAAGGCGCGGGTGTTAAACAGAGCGTAAGTTGTCCCAACCATCATTACTGTCAGCACTGCAATTGAAATCATGAGAGGCACCCGAAGTTATCTAAGCTCATAGTTCACACGATTAGCTCTCAGGCTCTCAGATTCCTTGCTTAATTCCCTACGCTATATTGCTGAACCAGAGTAATTTTGAGGGTTCTATCTGTCTAACTTTCCATCCTAAGACGTGGAGAGTCCTGCAATTATTTCGTTACAATTATTCATAAGTAAACAATTGTTTTTTAATTTAGCGGTATCCCATGGCTGCACCTTTAGCTGCACCTCTCACGAAACTGGCATATCAGACGTTTCAGCAAGGCAAAAGTTACTTTGGGCTGGCTCACAAGACTCTCAGTAGTCAGCTGTTGAGCTTAATCGCTCCACCTCGCGATCGCCAACCTAGTCCGCTTTCAGCTGACCTGCTGCTCAAAATCCAACGGCGACTCAACCAGTTACTCGAAACAGACTGGCAGGATGCGGAGCAAGGCATCTATCCTGAAAGTTTGCTGTTCGACAACCCCTGGGAAGATTTCTTCCGTTACTATCCTGCCCTCTGCCTAGATATGCCTCAGATTTGGGAGCGGGCCAACCAAAAACGTCATCAAGACTTTTCGACTCAAGTTAAAACCGAGGGTTATCCCAGCTATTACCTGCAAAACTTCCATCACCAGACAGATGGTTACTTGAGCGACATGTCTGCAAATTTGTATGACTTGCAGGTTGAGATCTTGTTCAATGGCTCTGCCGATGCAATGCGACGGCGGATTTTGGCTCCGCTCAAGCGGGGATTGGAGCAGTTTACCCAAACTCCTCCTCATCAAATTCGAGTGTTAGACGTAGCTTGCGGGACTGGGCGTACACTGCGGCTAATTCGTGGCATGTTGCCCGATGCGTCTCTGTTTGGCACAGATCTGTCACCTGCCTATTTGCGTAAAGCCAATCAGCTTTTGTCTCAGAATCCTGGAGAGCTACCTCAATTGCTTCAGGCAAACGCTGAAGAGCTGCCTTACCTGGACAATTATTTCCACGCAGTAACCTCTGTTTTCCTGTTCCATGAGTTGCCGCCTGCAGTTCGTCAACGGGTGATTGAGCAGGCTTTTCGAGTCGTGCAACCTGGTGGTGTTTTTGTCATTTGTGACTCGATTCAGGTCAGTGATTCACCTGATTTAATGTCACTCATGGAAGGATTTCCGGACATGTTCCATGAACCTTACTATCGTCATTACACCACTGATGACATGGTTGGACGGTTAGAGCAGGTAGGATTTGTAGGCATTACCACTGAAGTTCACTTTATGAGTAAGTACTGGATTGCTCACAAGCCAGCTTCCTAAAGGCTCTGTCTCTCCCCAAGTTGTTCCTATGCAGCTTCGATGGAGAAAGTCCACATGAGGAGCGTGAGCCGAGTTCATGCTTCTCATGTAAGCCACTGGAAAAAATGTTCCAAGCGTTTTTCACTTCAGTTGAAGCAGGAATGAGGCATTCTTCCTAAGGGAAAACGTAAAAAAATTCGCAGAGCTAAGGCTGATAGAGCTGACAAAGGCTAGAGTTGGGATGGGTGCAGTTGATGCAAGGTTGCATTAACCTGAGCCTTTTTTAGTTTTTCAGCTTAGCTATTGGTACAAGGGAAACGCTGATTATGACAACTTACAGACCTCCCGAATCTGACACCGACCAGAGTCTTGTTAGCGAAGATCTGGTGACAGCTAACCATCTAGAGGTAATTGAGACCGTTATCTCTAGCTTGCAAGAAGACCAGAGTGCAATGGTGAGTCAGAGTGAGCAGGGTCATCTGTGGAAGTTTCAGTATGGAACCGTTGAAGTATTTGTGCAGTTGACTGGGTTAACGGACGAAGATACTTTTACGGTTTGGGCGACGGTATTAAAACTGCCTGCAAAAAATGAAGCGCAGTTGATGCAAAAGCTATTGAAGATGAATTGGTCGGATACCTTTGAGGCTCGTTTTAGCATTTTCGGTGACCAGGTGGTGGTGAATTCTACCCGGACGGTGGCTGAATTGTCCCCTGGCGAGGTGTCTCGGAACATTACGGTGGTAGCGACTGTGGCTAACGATAATGATGAGGCGCTTGTAGCTGAGTTTGGCGGTTAATGGCGATCGCCCCCTATTGGCGATTGATCCCGCCAGTTGAGGCACCCGGCAAAATTCAGATGGCGATAGATCGATGGCTGCTGAGACAGCATCAGCTAGTGCTGCATCCACCCACACTGAGGTTTTATACCTGGCTACCTGCGGCGATTTCGCTGGGCTATCATCAGCAGCACTATCCTGATCACTGGGAACAGTTGCATTGGCGAGACAAACCAATTGACCTGGTGCGTCGTCCTACGGGTGGACGGGCGGTTTTGCACCAGGGCGATTTGACTTATGCAGTGATTGTTTCGGGCATTGCGGGTAGCCGAATTCAGGTTTACCAGGAAATTTGCCAATTTTTAATTCAGGGCTGGCGATCGCTCAATGTAGAACTTCATTTTGGCGAAGCTGGACGTGGCTACATCCACAACCCCAACTGCTTTGGCACTGCCACCGGAGCTGACTTGGTTTTACCCGATGGGAAAAAGCTAATCGGTAGCGCTCAGCTTCACCGCAACGGAGCTACCCTTCAGCATGGCTCCATTCGCCTAAACCCTGACCCAGATTTGTTTAAGCAAGTTTTTGAAGTTGAAGAGGCGATCGCTTCTCTCCCTTACGCAAAAGAAACCATTATCGAAGCATTGACGGCTTCAGCTCAGCAGTGCTTCAAAATTCACCTCACTCCACAGCCCCTCTCCCAGAAAGAATGGCAGGAGATTTTAGCTGAACCGTAAGCTTGCTTACTTCCCAAAGGTTGGGAACCAGTAAGCAACTAGCCCCTCACTCCTAACCCCTTCACTCAACCGCAGCCTTGGCGATCGCCTGAAGCTGTAACCCTGGTGGGTAAGCTCCTTCTTCCTTGATCCGGCGAATGATTGCCTCAGAAATTGGCACGTTGAGTCTGTCAGCAACCGCTCGAACGACATCCCCCCGGTCGATCACGCCAGCAACGGAGTCTGCGGGAGAAAGCACCGTAATTTGACGAAGAGATTGAGTTTCTAAGGTATCAATCACTTGCGTCAAAGGAGTTATCTCCTGCACCGTTGGAATTTCGGTTAAGGGATGCACGACGCTGTGTAAGGGTTGAGTTTCCCATTGACCACGCTCAACCGAACGCAAATCTCCAATGGAAACCATGCCCCGATAGCGACCATCCGAAGCAGCGTAGTAGACGATTAGGTCTGATTCTTCGTGCAAATATTTGTCTGCAAACTGGCGAATTGTCATGTCTGCGTCCGCTACGCGAAACTCACGGGTCATAGCGGTTACTGCGGTGAGACTAACCAGCGCTTCCTGCAAATCAACCACGCGACCGTAAGCACGAGCATTGCGAACTCCAAACCAACCCAACAGCGCCAGCCACAGCAAATCAAGTCGTCTATAGCTCAGGTAAGCCGTAATGCCAAAAATGACCGCTGCCCAACCTAACGCTTGTCCAGTTCTGGCAGACCAGCGAACGCCTTTGTGGCGACTTCCGGTCAGCTTCCAAACAGCTGCTTTGAGAACTTGACCCCCATCTAGAGGCAAGCCTGGAATCATGTTAAACAGCGCCAGAACTAGGTTAATACCTGCCAAATCAGACAAAACAGCAGCAAACGGCTCACTCAGTGGAGCAAACTGACTAATGAGTGTCAACAGTAAGAAGATTGCAAAACTAACAGATGGTCCAGCGATCGCCACCTGAAAAGCTTGCCCCGGCGTCTTTGACTCCTGGTCAATAGAGGCAACCCCACCAAACAGAAACAGGGTAATGGAGTTGACGATAATGCCTTGCGATCGCGCTACCAAACTATGTCCCAATTCATGCAGCAGCACCGACCCAAACAGCAATAATGCCATGACTAATCCGACAATCCAGGTTGCTGTCGGGCTAAGTTCGCCTCCTTGCAGCGACGAACCGTAAAAAAACGTTACCAGCGCCAGGATGAAGAACCATGACGAGTCAATCAGCAGCGGGATGCCCAATACAGAACCAATTTGCCAACCTGTTCTCATGCCACCTTCCTGACTCTGCCTACGGTGCCCATAGCGACGCACAATTTAAGGCACCAGGTTCAGGTAAACAGTACTAAGCCTTCGCCTGGGTCGCACCTTTCCTCAATCTTACTGAAAACAGGTCTGACGCAGCCGAGAGCAAAAATTGGCGATCGCTCCCAAATAAACAAGTAGGGGCAGTTCGCGAACTGCCCCTACAAGGATTTGTGGTTTATCCAAGTGGAAATGCTGTAAGTCGCAAACGCTAGAGCAGACCTGCGTTGCTTAATCCTAAAATGACTCCAGCTCCCAAAATATGACCAAAGCTGGCAGTTGCTAACAGTTCAGGAATGCCAAAGCCAGTAAACATAGCAGGCACTTCAACTGGAAGTGAAGGTCCAACGCCACGCTTTTGAATCGCATAGTAGCCAATGGCGATCGCAAGCAAATTGCAAACAATCATGACAATAGCCGTGTTAGCCGACCAGGGCGAGGTAGAAGCAACAGTCGTGAGTAAAGTAGAGTAAATCAAAACAAATCTCCTGTATTGCGTGTGTCGAACAAATTTTTAGAAGCAAAAGCTTTCGTCAGAAAAGCAATAGGATTATAAAAATCTGCCGAACCATAATTTACGGTTTGTTTTAAGAGTTAACAGTCGGCGCTTAATTTGACACAAAAGTACGTAATTTTAAGAATATGAGGATCAAAATCTGCGGCATCACCAAGCCAGACCAGGGAAAAGCGATCGCCCAAATGGGGGCAACCGCGCTTGGCTTTATGTGTGTGCCCCAATCTCCCCGCTACATTTCGCCTGAGCAAATTCGGCTGATAGTCGATCATCTGCCCGTCCACCCCCTGACTGGAGCATTAATTGATCGGGTTGGAGTGTTTGCGAATGCGACGTTGGTAGAAATTTGTCAGGTGGTGGCAATCGCCAATCTCAATGCGGTTCAGCTTCACGGCAGCGAGTCACCTGAGTTTTGCCAGCAGCTTCGAGCCGCCTTACCAGAAATTGAAATTCTTAAAGCTCTCCGAGTTCGCAGTTCAGAGACTCTGGCTGAAGCAAACGCTTACACGGACAGTATTGATGCGCTATTGCTCGACGCATACCACCCTAAACTGCTCGGTGGTACCGGAAAAACCTTAGATTGGTCGAGCTTGCAAAACTTCCGCCCGAATTGCTCTTGGCTTTTGGCAGGCGGGCTTACCCCCAGCAATGTGCGAGAGGCTCTCAACCAGGTTTTTCCTGACGGTATTGACCTTTCTAGCGGGGTGGAACATCTGCCGGGTGACAAAGACTTAGCCAAAGTTGCCCAATTGTTCGAGCAACTCAAACTGCACCATGTTGCTAAACTCCAGTCCCTAACCTCCAGCCCCTAGTTTCTCAGGCTCCAACACCATCTCATCTACCTCCGATTCCTCCAGCTCCTTCGCCTCCTCCAAGCACTGCCAAACCGTTTGAAGCAGAGAATCTAGTCCGATCCGGGCGACGGCTGAAATTTTGAATACAGTTGTTTGGCTCAGTTCTTCGAGTTCAGTGGCGATCGCTTCCAAGTCCTGCATTCCTGGCGTAACCGCGTCAATTTTGTTGAGCGCTAAAATTTGTGGGCGATCGGCTAAGCCCCGTCCGTATGCTTGAAGCTCTGCCTGAATTGTTTGATAAGCGCCGATCGGATCTTCGGACGTTGCGTCAATCAGGTGCAGCAAAACACGAGTTCGCTCAATGTGTCGGAGGAAATCGTGCCCCAAACCAGTACCCAGATGTGCGCCCTCAATCAACCCCGGAATATCTGCAAAGACAGTACCATCTCCAGTCGGCTTCCGAACCACACCCAAATTTGGCACCAGCGTTGTGAAAGGATAGTCGGCAATTTTAGGACGGGCTGCTGACAAGGCAGAAATCAGCGTCGATTTTCCGGCATTGGGCAGTCCAATGATCCCGACTTCTGCCAGCAATTTTAGCTCTAGGCGAATCAACCGAGTTTCTCCTGGCAATCCTGGCAGCGCATGTTCTGGCGCTCGGTTACGATTGCTAAGAAAGTGCTTATTCCCCAGTCCACCTTTACCGCCTTTAGCAACATAGAGGGTTTGCCCAGGAGTAGTCAGATCCCCCAAAATTTCGTCTGTTTCTACGTCATACACAACTGTGCCGCAAGGCACTTCAATCAGGCGATCGCTCCCTGCCCCGCCTGTCATATTCTTAGGTCCGCCCCGTTCTCCATTCTCCGCCTTAAACCGATGGGCGTATCTGAAGTCCAACAGCGTTTGCAAATGCTCAACCGCCTGCAGAATCACTGAACCGCCATTGCCGCCATTCCCACCAGCAGGGCCACCAGCAGGCACATACTTCTCTCGACGGAAAGCGACTATTCCATCGCCGCCATCGCCCGCCTGAACCTCAATCTCCGCCTGATCAATAAATTGCATAACAATAACGTCTAACCAAAATGTCTAGCCAATCGCCCTTTCCTCAATCATAGGCAATCCCAACCACTCCCCAACCCCAATTCGTAACCTCTCAGTCCCAACTCCTCATTCCTCCAACCCCTACTTTGCAATTTCTGCCTCTTCACAGGGAAAACTATTCACGGTTGGAGAAACCTGATGAATCGTCTGGGCGATCGCTCTCCAAAAGGGGCGATCGCCTACGCCCTACAATAAGCTCATGCGTCGAAAACTGCCTCGCTGGTTAACTTACCTCCTGAGTGCCGGATTGGCGCTCCTGGTCGTCACCCGTCCTGCAATTCCTCAAGCCATCTCCGCACCTTCCAGTGAAATTCGGGGAGTGTGGCTAACCAACGTTGCCAGTGGCGTGCTGTTTTTACCCCAGGGCGTGAGTCGAGCCGTCAATCAGCTTGCTCAGCTTAACTTCAACACGCTCTACCCAGTCGTCTGGAATCGCGGCTACACCACCTATCCCAGTTCGGTCACTCAGGTCGCCACTGGTGAAACTCAGCTTCCCCTGCTGCACTCAACGCGAATTGGACGCAGTTTACTGGCAACGTTTATCCAGCAGGGGCACCAGCGAAACCTGCGCGTTATTCCTTGGTTCGAATATGGGTTCATGGCTCCCAGGCGCTCATCTCTGGTAAAACGTCATCCCGAGTGGCTGACCCAATATAGGGATGGGAGCCAGGTCTTGAAAGCAGGCACCGCAGAATTGGGTTTACCCGACACCCCTGAGACGCTCTGGCAGTCTCGTCGCTCTAGACTACGCCAACTGGTGCGGCAACAGTCCAGCCATCAGCTAGTTTGGCTTAACCCACTCCACCCCCAGGTTCAGGAATTTTTGCTGGATCTGATTTTGGAAGTGGTGACCCGCTATGACGTAGACGGAATTCAGCTAGACGACCACTTTAGCTTGCCGGTTGAGCTAGGGTACGACCCCTTCACAGCCCAGCTTTACCGTCAGGAACACCAGGGCAACTCTCCTCCTGACGATCCTTTAGACGAAGAGTGGATGCGCTGGCGGGCTAACAAGCTAGGTGACTTTATGCGACGAATCTTTTTGGCAGTCAAAATTGCCAAGCCAAACTGCTTGATTTCACTCTCACCTAACTCACCCGGATTTGCCTATCGACACTATCTACAGGATTGGCAAACCTGGGTCAGACAGGGCTGGCTGGGAGAAGTGATCGTACAAACTTACCGAAATGACCTTGATCGCTTCGTTGCAGAACTAGAGCAGCCTGCAATGCGAGAAATGCATCAACTTGTGCCAATGGGAATTGGCATCTTAACAGGCACCTGGAATAATCCGATCGCGATCGCCCAAATTCAGCAGCAGGTTGAGGCGGTACGCGATCTGGGATTTGACGGCATTTCTTTCTTCTACTGGGAAAGCCTCTGGGGTTACATCACACCAGAACCACCTAGAGAGCGGCGAAAGGGATTCCAGTCTCTCTTTCTGCCAACCGCTCAGGTTGAGAGCTACAAATCTTAAACTTCGCCTCTGAGCCAGCTTTTGTCAGTCATCGCACCTTTAAGGTTTTGCAAAACATCGAAAAACCATCCCATCAACCTATTGGCAGAAGAAACAATTAGCGCTAAGAATAGCATTCATGTAGCAATTTCCGGCGGGCTGTGGCTCACACTCACAATTTACCTATCAGAAGTTGCTTCGTTCTCTTTCGACTTGAAACCGCTGATTGAACTGGCAATATCTACCAAATTTTTTCAGGCGATCGCTTTTAGGGTGTGGTTACCCCTACATCGAAGGAATTCACGTAGACAAGAAGTGGGTGGAAACTGGTACAAGTAATGCTGCGATCGCCGCAGCATTCGCTAAAATCTATATCCAAACATTCGACCCACTTTTAACAAGCGTAGAACTGTAAGTAGTGAGCGCTTATTTGCAAAGAATCCTGAATCTCTGTCCTCTATTCTTGTTTTATCGCAGACTATACTCTTCACCACCTGATTGAAATATTTCTCTAATGACTGCTGCTCCAATCCCACGACAGCCATCTCAACCTTCTGAACGCTCTGGCGGCACTGCTTCGCCAGACATTACGCCTGTTTTTGCGTTGAAAGAACTGGTGGCTCGCTTGCATCGGGAGCAAAACAAGATTCAGGATTTGCTCAGTTCTTTAGGATTTGCGCTACGTAGCTTCAACAATCTCAATCAGTTTTTAGAACTCACACCCCTGATTGCTAGCCGTGTCACCGATGCTGATGGGGGCGCTCTGGTGTTGTTCAAGCCCAATGGTCAAATGCGCTTGGAGCGGTTGCACTGTCAAGATACAAACCAGTGCCAGGATATTCGTAAGGCGTTAGAGGCAGCTACTCGTCAAATGACCGCTTCTGCACCTACGTCTGGAAAAACAGTTGCTCCGGCTCAAAGTCTAACGACTGCTTTAGATCATCAAGTCAGTCAATCTCTTGGCGCAAACGTGCAGCTTTTTGGTACGGCAATTCTGGTCAAGAATGCCGAACGAGGCAGGCTGTATGTATTCAGTCGAGATTCAGAATATAGCTGGACGGAGACGCGCCAGAAGCTAGTCCGGCTGGTGGCTGACCAGACTGCCGTGGCGATCGAGAACGATGAACTGACTGTAGAACTACGGAAGAAAGAACGCCTGGATCGCGAGTTAGAAATTGGCGCAGAGATTCAGCTTCAGCTTCTGCCTCGGAGTTGTCCTAACATTGAGGGAATCGAGCTAGCAGCACGATGCCAAACGGCCAGTCGGGTCGGTGGTGACTACTACGACTTCATCCCAACGAACTACGACCAGATCCGTCCTCGCAAGACCGGGCGCAACGAAGCAGGACGATGGAGCCTGACAATTGGCGATGTCATGGGTAAGGGAGTTCCCGCAGGGTTGATCATGACCATGCTGCGGGGAATGTTGCGGGCTGAAGTGCTAAATGGTCACTCTCCTGCCCAGATTCTTCAGCACTTAAACCACGTGATGTATAGCGATTTAGAAAATTCAAATCGCTTCGTCACTCTGTTTTACTCGGAATACGATGTCACGACCCGAACGCTGTCTTACAGCAACGCGGCACATAATCCGCCTTTGCTCTGGCAAGCCGCGACAGGCTCTATTAAGCGGTTAGACACGTTGGGAATGCTGATTGGGCTGGATATGGATACGCAATATCACGATGCTCAGGTGCAGCTTCATCCAGGGGACACCATTATTTACTACACGGATGGATTTACGGATGCAGCCAATCAGGGCGGCGATCGCTTTGATGAGGAGAATCTAACCCGTGTGTTTGACTGGGCTTGCCAAAATCACTATACGCCTCAGCAAATTCAAGATCATTTATTTGAGCAAGTGCAGCAGTTCGTGGGGGCAGACCACCGAACTGATGATGATATGACGCTGATCGTGATGCAGATTAAGCCCGATGGGGCGATCGCCAACTAGCCAAAGCAGTATCTTGAAGCTATGTTTCTCCAAATTAAGCAGATTTAATTGAACTTGAGGCTTTACAACGGCTAAAAATCTGCGACGCTTATTGATGAGCAACTTTTGCTGCATCAATACAAGTTCTGTGTGAGGTTACAGGGAGAATGTTACTAGTTCATTTAGCGCAGGATGCAACGACCTGGTTGGCTAGCGTGAGCGATTGGAGCGAGGTCTGGCAGGGCTACTGGCAGTCCCCAATTGACTGGAGCTTATTGGCTCAGCAGTTTGAAACCGACGTATTTGCTAATTTCCGTAGTTCTTTCAACAACTTTATTGAATCTGGACAAGTCTGGGCTCTAATTATTGGGGTAGTTCTGGGCTATCTAATCCGCAGTCTTACCTCTTACGGCTAAACAAAGCCTAAATGCCTAAATTTAGAGCTAAATCCGGGAATAAGGTTTGATTGCTCACTGTCATCAAAAGTAGGACAGCTATTAACGGTAGGACAGCTAACTTGAGTAACGAATCTCAGCCACAGACCTGGAGTCAACGGTTTGAATCGGTGCTGCATCCGGCGATCGCCCGGTTTAATGCCAGCATCGAGTTTGATATTGCGCTGATCGAGTACGACATCACAGGCTCACAGGCTCATGCCACGATGCTGGCCCAGACTGGAATCATTTCCTCAGAGGAGGGAAGCCAGTTGGTTGCGGGTCTGGAGCAAATTCGGCAGGAATATCGCCAAGGGTTCTTTCACCCAGGCATTGATGCAGAAGATATTCACTTTGCCGTGGAGCGCAGGCTAACCGACATCCTGGGCGAGGTTGGCAAAAAGCTGCATACGGGGCGATCGCGCAATGACCAGGTTGGCACTGACACGCGACTTTATCTGCGCGACCAGATTCACCTTATTTGTCAACGGTTACGCCAGTTTCAGGGTGTGTTGCTAAACCTGGCAGAGCAGCACATTGAAACCTTGATTCCTGGCTATACTCATCTCCAACGGGCCCAGCCTCTAAGTTTGGCACATCACTTACTTGCCTATGTAGAGATGGCCGAGCGAGATTGTGAACGCTTGGGTGACGTATATAAGCGCACCAACATCTCGCCTCTGGGTAGCGGAGCGCTGGCAGGCACAACCTTTCCCATTGACCGCCACTACACTGCCGAACTGTTGGGCTTCGAGCGCGTCTATGCCAATAGTTTGGATGGGGTGAGCGATCGCGATTTTGCCGTCGAATTTCTCTGTGCCACTAGCCTGATCATGGTTCACCTCTCGCGCCTGTCAGAAGAGGTAATCTTATGGGCATCAGAAGAGTTTGGCTTTGTCACCCTCAAAGATAGCTGCTCTACTGGCTCTAGCATCATGCCCCAAAAGAAAAACCCTGACGTGCCAGAATTGGTGCGAGGGAAGACAGGGCGAGTATTTGGACACCTTCAGGCAATGCTGGTGTTGATGAAAGGACTGCCGCTGGCTTACAACAAAGACTTGCAAGAAGACAAGGAAGCCTTGTTTGACGGCGTTAAGACCGTGCAGGCTTGTCTGGAAGCTATGACAATTTTGTTTCAGGAAGGGCTAGAGTTTCGGGTGCCTCGCCTGGCAGCAGCAGTTGCGGAAGATTTTTCTAATGCAACAGACGTGGCAGACTATTTGGCAACTAAAGGTGTACCTTTCCGAGAGTCCTATAATTTAGTTGGCAAGGTGGTCAAAACCAGTCTTGCTGCTGGAAAGCTGCTCAAAGACCTGACGATCGAGGAATGGCAGACGCTTCATCCGGCATTTGAGTCTGATATTTATGAGGCGATCACCCCTCGTCAGGTTGTCGCTGCCCGCAATAGCTATGGCGGCACCGGCTTTGATCAGGTAAGGCAGGCAATTGCAGCAGCGCGATCGCGCTTAAGTGTCGAGTAACTAGATGCTCAACCTATCTACAAGTTAGCCCTGTTGGTCCGTGAACCAACAGGGCTGCCTGTTATTGCTATCTCCAACCTTCGTTCTACCGAGTTCCACGTAGAACGAAAGTTGGTAGCAGAGAAAATTTAAGCGATCGCCTCTATTTGCTTTTTCTTGATCTAAATTAAATTGAATTTACAACTTAGCTAAAGGGAGTTGCTTACAGTTCCCAGAGATTAACCCACCGCTCAACGTGTTCCTCGATACCAAAATTCTCTCAGTAAGTATCTTGCTTAGGAAAGATTGTCTAAGTAATCATTAGGGTTAAAATCTGGTTAAGATTGGGTTAACAAAATACCCTCCCTTTAGTTGTGCATGAAGTTACATCCTTCAAGGTATGTCTCAGGCATTCTAGAAATGCGGTTTTAAGGCATACCCCTATAATGAAAAACCAATCGAAAAGCTTGAAAACTTTAATTTATGGGAGCAAATTGCAGCAATGGACGAACTTTCCAACTTTCTCTACCCCCACAGTCGCTACCACGGTGAAGTCAAGCCAGAAAACCTGGTCTTTAATGCCAACCTACAGGAATTTGCTCAGCGTGTAAGCCTCATTTCTAATCTTGAAACTGGCGGAAAACTCACCCCTATCGAGTCTTTTCAACAAATCGAGTTGCTCTGGAAAAAGCTTAAAGACTCCAAGAAACAGCTTGGTATCGGCAGGCAGAGAGACGAGCACGGCTAGAATGCTGAGGATGTCTTTACGCCGCAGGAGACGTCCTCTTACAACATTGTGATTTGTAATCCAATAAATAAAAATTTGAGCGTGAGAATTATGGTTCTCACGCTCAAATTTTTATGGTTTTTATCGCAATGCCTGTGAGACGCTACTAGCCAGGATTGGACTGAGAGCTATTGTCTCGGCGCTTAATCGGTTTGGCAAGTGGTTCCCGACGCTGAGGGGGGGCTCCGACTGGCTTGTCTCCGCGTGAGGGACGCTGCCCTTCACGGCTACCTTCCCACCGCTTTTTGCCGTAGCCACCGGCCATCGGTCGTCCACCTTTGCGCCCCCCACCGCCTTTACTGTCCTGGCGTTTTTTGGGCGGGACTAAACCGATCATAGTGCCGTCTTGCACAACCAGCAGGTTCTCTTGCCGCTGTACCTGTAAATCCCAGAAATAGCCTACTGCTTTACCGGTTAGAACGCCCTCCAAGTTTAGCTTAAAGGCTCTGCCCTGACTGTCTCCGCGGCGGGGAGACTGCTGAATTTTGACGATTAGCCGCTGATCTTCCTGAGACTGAAACAGCACCTCACCGCGAATGGAGAAGTAGCCATCTTCATGCCCCGGAGAATCGATCGCTGCTGCATCCGCTTCAACTTGAGCGCTACCCGACAGAGCAGCTTCCTCAGTATCCGCAGGTTGCTCAGAACCTTCAACTTCAGAGCCTTCCACTTTATTCAATTTTTCAGGTTCCCAAACGCCCACAATCTGCACGTGTAGATTGGTATTTTTTTCTCGCGTCCGAGGATACACTACCCACAGATGAGGCTGCTCTAGGTCAACATGTTTTTTGACCAGGCTCATCACACGCCCTAACAGAACGGCATCAATTGCAGTCCCGTCCTCTGTATGCAAGAAGCCTCGGGTAAACTGCTCGTCCGAAGGTTCGTATCTTCCCCGCACCAGTCCGATCGCCCGATATTGCATCGGTTCGCTAGCAGGCGGAATCGGCTGCTGTCGCATGGATGCGATCTGGCTATCAACGTCTTCCGCATCATCGCCCTCAGAACTGATCTCAGATGCCTCGATCGGCAAGGGGTCTGGGGTTGGTGCTGACGCTGACTTGGACACGGTTGAATCAGCCGCCGCAACTGAAGGTGCTGGCGCTGGCGCTGGCTTTGGAGGCATTAGCGGGGGAATTGCCTTGGGTTTTTCCTCTGATTCCAGATTTTCCTCTGACATTGCTTCTGAAGCATCTAAAACAGTAGGGGGAGCGCTTTCAAGGGTTGCGTTGGGCTGCTGATCCATATTATTCGTACTGGTTTCTGCTGAATTTGCAGGTTCAGGTGAAGGACTAGAAGAAGCCTGATTTTCAGGCTGCTCAGGGGAGGAAGCCGATTGAGATGAATTAGGGAACTGGTTCTGAGAAGGACTCACTAAAACCTCCTTGCGGTGGAAACCTGCCCGTCCACCATTAACCACTAAAGCAAGATACCAGTGCAGATTAAACACTAGGTTAGCATCCACACTAAACCTACCTTGCTAAAGAAATGAGGCTAGTGTTCGGTGACACCCAATTTGTTTATACGGGCGCGATCGTCATCGTCAGGGATTTTTATCGAGCAAGGCAGATGTAGTTAATCATGGCAGAATGACAGTAGAGTTTGGGAAAGTTGTGTGTTTGATAAACGCAATCGCTGGATCATCAATCTAATCATGGGTTTTGCAGTACTCTGCTTTGTCGGGCTAGCGATTTTGCCGCTCGTTGGGCTGCTGCGAACCACCCCCACCACAGCTAATGCCCCAGCTAATGCCCCAACATCAGACTTGGAGGCGCAGGCACGGGGTTATGAACTGGTATTAGAGGATGAACCCGATAACCAAACCGCACTTCGCAATCTATTGAGGGTTCGGCGGGAGTTAGGTGATGTTGAGGGAACGATCGCCCCGCTGGAGAAACTTGCAGAACTCAACCCAACTCAACCCGAATATACGATTTTGCTGGCACAGGCAAAGCAGCAGGTTGGCGATCGCGAAGGAGCTGCCCAAGCCTATCGCAGCATTTTGACAACCCAACCCGGAAATGTCTATGCCCTCCAGGGGCTTGCCGCTCTACTGATTGAACAAGAGCGCCCGGAGGCAGCAATTGGTTTGTTGCAGGACACCCTGCGGAATGCAAATCAGGCGAATCAAATTCAAGCCGGTAGCGTTGACTTGACCTCAGTGCGGCTATTGTTGGGGCAGGTCTATGCAGAGAGCGATCGCTACAATGAAGCGATCGCGGTCTACGAACAGGCAATTCAGAGCGATCGCCAGGACTTTCGCCCAGTATTAGCAAAAGCATTGGTGCTGCAAGCTCAAGGCAAAGATACCGAAGCCCAACCCCTGTTTACCACCGCTGCCTCTCTAGCTCCCGCCCAATACAAAGACCAGATTAACCAACTTGCGACTGGAGGAGTAGAAGAGCTTCCTCCACCCCTTACTGAAGATTCTCCGAGTCAGTCCTCACCCGCTCCCGCTCCCGCTCCCTCGCCCGAACAGACTCCAGCCTCCACACCTGAGTAATCTGCAATGGCTGTCTAGACTTAGGTTACAGCCAGATCTCTTCACTCATGCTTCATACGTAAGAGAGCTAAAACGGGTGAGACGTAAAGAGTAAGTAAATATACATTTTTGTCCCTAGCAATAGTGCGTATGCATTGGCTACCTTAAAACTCGACATCCGTGTGGAGTTACGTAATGCCAAGCTAAATTTTCTTTTTTTATACGAAACCCACAGTGATTTCACTGGTAACTCAGTGATTTTGAAAAGGGCAGAAAATTCTTCACTTTACGTCATACTCTGCTCAACAAAATTCGCTGTAAGTTCGGTGTAGGTCTTCTATTAACGGTTTCAGGGGCATCGTCTCCCGTGTCACTTTTGCTGACTTAAAAGTTGGCATTTCAGCATTTTTCCACCTGAGTTAAGCAAGTTATCTCGTCTTCTCCTACAGTGCCTCAGTTGTAAAAGCACTAACCAGGAGCTAGGCGGAATATTGCTATGCAAAAGCTTACAGGTGAATTTAGTCTCCAAGAACTTGTATAACTTGCAAAGGTAGGTTCCCAGTACATGGCATCCGATATTCGATCTTCCATTGAAAAAGCAACTGCAAGCAGCTACAGCAATACAGAGCGCGCTAGCAGCCTCAGTTCCTCAACCACGACCAATCTGCATCGCTCCAGTGCTGCCAGAGTTAACACAGGTCCTCTAGCACGTGTTTCGGTGACTAATATTGAGAGAGCAACTGGCGCAACCAAAACGTTTTCTGTAACCTACGCTGACAGTAGCGGTATTAACCTTAGAAGTATTGGATCTAGGAACATTCTCGTTACTGCTGGAAATAAGTTTAGACAATTTGCTCGACTGGTGAGTCCAGCAAAATTTGTTGCAGGAAGCAAGAATACACGGGCGATCGCAACCTACAGCATTACTGCGCGGGACAGAGTTTGGAGCGCAAATGAGAATGGTCGATACTCAATTTCTCTACAGGGACGACAGGTTAAAGATACACTTGGAGCTTTTGCCGCCCCACGCAAGCTAAAGGACTTCCTGGTTGATGTTCCAACTGTATCTTTTGTTAGTGGAGCCATCACTGCCCCTGGAGAGTACACCCTACGCGTCAACTATAGAGATAGAAACAATATCAGCTTGCCTAGGATCGATTCAGCTGATCTTGCTGTCTCTGGCGGACCAACTCCACTCAACGTGCAGTTTGTCAGCGCTGAGCAGGGGCGCACTGGCACCCTGGCGACTTACCGCATTAGCGCTCCAGACAGTCGCTTTGATCCAGATGACTATGGCACCTACAGCATCAGCCTACGCGCCAACCAGGTCAGCGACATCGCCCGTAATTTTGTCCAACCAGGATTAATACGCTCATTTACAGTGAATGAAGCGGCGCTACCGCCGATTGGACTTTTAGGTAGTGAGAGAACAATCGAAAGCGGCGCACAAAATCACCTGTTCACCGTAACGTATCAGGACAATGGTTCTGTTGATGCCACAACCCTTGGAACGGAGGATGTCCGGGTAACTGGACCCAACGGCTACAACCAACTTGCAGAATACGTTGGATCTCAAATTGGTGCTAATGGACTCACAGCCACCTACCGCATTTCTGCTCCAGGTGGAAGCAGTTGGGGAGCAGATGAGACGGGCGCTTACCAAGTGTCACTGGTTGCAAATCAGATCGCGGATAACAATGGAAACAACAATGTAGCGGCTACCTTGGGGAGTATTCAGGTTAACCCTCAAAGCTTGAGGTTTGAAGCAGAAACCTTCACTTCAGACGGGTCCTACTTTGTTGAAAGAAGTGTTACCACTGCCTCGGGTGGAAGAGTGCTTCGAGTGAGACAGCAAAGCACTCCAGGTCAAGCTTCTCGACTATTCACAGGTCCATCTGGTACATACAACATTGTGGTTGGCTACTTTGATGAGAATGATGGAGTAGCTAAGCTTTCAGTCAAGATTAACAATACCTTGATCGACAGCTGGAATTTTGACCAGAACTTGGGTAGCACTACTGCAACTTCTCAGACGTTTGTAGAACGACAAATCGCCAGCGGTATTAGTGTTTCCCGCAACTCGACAATTAACCTTGAAGGAATTTTTGCGGGCGGAGAGGCCGCGCGGGTCGATTACATTGAATTTATTCGGGTTTAATTCGTCCAGGTAGTATGGTGCTGGTTGCTTGAGTCAGGCATAATACCGTTTCTCTGAGAAGTGGTAACAGATGGAAAAGGTCTCCTCACACTGGAAGTGCCCTTCCGTCTGTCGCTCTGTCTCGAAGTTGGTTTAGGCCAGAACGTAAAGGAGGATAGAGCTTAGCTCTATCCTCCTTTACGTTCTGTTTAGATGTAAAACTGGTGGCTCAATCATGGGTACGAAAATTGCTTCTATACCTATTGATTTAGCCTTAACTCGCAAAGCTAAATATTTAGCCGCTGGTAAATGGTGTCTAGATGTTTTAGATGCTGTTGAGGGTCGAAGCAAACTTCGATTTCTTCAGCCGATAGGTGGGCGGTGACGGTCGGGTTTTGTGTAATCAACGCATGAAAATCGCCGCTTGGGGTGTTCCAAGCGGTATGGGCACAAGATTGAACGACCGCATAAGCTTCTTCTCGGCTCAGTCCTTTATCGACCAGAGCAAGCAAAACCTTTTGACTGAAAACTACACCGCCGTACCGGTTCATGTTGCGCTGCATATTTTCCGGGTAGACCAGCAGATTTTTCACCAGATCGGTGATTTCTACCAGCATGTAGTGGGTCAAAATGCAGGCATCTGGCAAGATGACTCGCTCAACAGAGCTATGGGAAATGTCTCGCTCGTGCCACAGGGCTACATTCTCGATTGCAGCAACCGCGTGTCCTCGAACAATTCTCGCCATTCCAGTTAGGCGCTCAGAGCGGATGGGGTTACGCTTGTGAGGCATGGCTGAGGAGCCTTTTTGCCCTTTGGCAAAAAATTCTTCCACCTCCAGGACATCGGTACGCTGCAGGTTACGGATTTCGACGGAAAATCGCTCAATCGATGCAGTTACTAACGCCAGCGTTTGCACAAAGTCGGCATGGCGATCGCGCGAAACGACTTGGGTCGAAGCGGTATCGGGTTCTAAGCCTAAATTTTGACAAGCGATCGCTTCCACCTGCGGGTCAATATTGGCATAGGTACCCACCGCTCCCGAAATTTTGCCCACCGCAATTTGGCTGTGCAGACGACAGAGGCGATCGCGATGTCGCAGCACCTCTGCCAGCCAGCCAGCTAGCTTAAACCCAAAGGTGATCGGCTCAGCGTGAATGCCGTGCGATCGCCCAATCATCACCGTATCCCGATGCTGTTGCGCCTGATAGCGAATCGCCTGAATCAATGCCTCCAGTTGACCCAGCAACACATCCAGGCTAGCGACTAATTGCAGCGCCAACGCGGTGTCCAGCACATCAGAACTGGTCAGCCCCAGGTGAATGTAGCGCCCAACGTCTCCGACATACTCATTCACGTTGGTCAGAAACGCGATCATGTCATGGCGAACTTCGGCTTCAATTTCTAACACCCGTTGGGGGTCAAAATCCGCCTTCGCCTTGATCGTTTCTACTGCCTCAGCCGGAATGTAGCCCAATTCTGCTTGGGCCTCACAGACCGCAATCTCGACCTGTAGCCAGGTTTTCAATTTATACGTTTCAGTCCACAAGTTGCCCATCTCAGGCAGGGTATAACGCTCAATCAAGGCTCGTGTCGCAGAATACAACCGTCCTATTGTACAACTCTAAGGATTGAATAGAAATTTGCGGGCACCCGCAAGTTTTTGTCCAGTCTGGTGAAGCTGAAAAGTTGTTTGAGCCTTAATCTGTATCCAAAGACGTAAAAAAATAGGAACCAAATTTCGGTTTTCCTTCGTCACCAATAAAAAATAGACAGTTTGCTCCTTAAAAGACTAGTAAACGAGTTGAGTTAAGTTGAGGCATTCAGAAGCTAAAAGCGTGATTTGTTGACCGCCATCAGATACGAAATTGTGATAGGTGTGAGTGGAGTGTGAGTATTTTTAGAATGGCTTAAAGCCTGTCCTGCTAGGCATTTCAGGACACTGCTTTGGTTGTTTGATGTAGGTCTCACCCAAATTAGTGAGTCCAATCGTTAAACTGCCACAGCTAAAGGAATTTGGTGCGGAAACCTCTCAAAGCTCTCTGTATAGCCTCGATAGGAAGCTCAATTTGGACGTTGAGAGTTTGATTATGCCGCCCTCACACACCCCCCAGTCCAACTTAATCAGTCGGTTGCATTGCCCTACGGTTTCGATTGGTTTAATCCAGCCTGAACCCGCTCAACCCCTGCAACTTGGCCGTGTTGAACTCGACTTTGAAGATTTATCAGCCTTTGAGCAAGTCCGAGACCAGTATTCAGGATTAGGGATCAAGTTTGCTGGAGCGATCGCCCTTCAGCCTTCTAACCCCGCCTTTCTGCCTCGTTCTGGCTCAGTCGTACTCATGCCTATGACCAACGGGCTGAGTTTTGATATTTATCTCTATTGCGCAACCCAAACCGTTGGCGCTTTTGTTACAGGTACCAAACAAGTTAGGCTCACTGCATTTGACGCTGATGGTAAAGTGATTGCCCAAAGCGATACCGGCGTACGTCAATATGTACAGGAACAGCGACAAACCGTTGATCCCCTGCCTCAGCACAAGCTGGAATTAACTGCTGTAGGAATTGCCAGAGTCAAATTTGCCTCGGATACCCCTTTTACACTAGATGATTTCTTTTGCGGTTAGCGATCGCCACCCTTAAATCAGGTTCTAATAAATCTGCTCTAATGAATCTATAGCCCTTTGCCAAAATATCCATGATCTACTCCTGTGAATTAGCTGCGGGTCAGAGCCTTTACTTGGATGACCAGGGAATGCAAGTTGTCCTGACGCTAACTAGCAGCAGTCCGGGGCAGCAGCAACAATCTAGCAGCAGTTTTCAGGGCAGCTTGACGGCTCCGCCTCAAGTGTTTCGGACAGCTCAAGGCATTGTGGTCAAGTTGGTTATGAGCGATGGCGATCGCCTGATTCACCTCCAAGGGAGTCACGTTAGCCCGCTCAGCCATAGCCCTGATCTGAGTAACGCCGAACAAATCCAGGTACAGCAAACTGCTAGTCAGCCATCCGCACCAGCAATGAAGCCGATGCCGCCAATGGAATCCATGCAACCAATGCAACCCATGAACTTGAATATGGGTGATATGCAGATGAGCATGAATCCAATGCAAATGCGGATGGGAGGCATGGAGCTGAAAATGGGTTCAGCTGCTGCATCCGCGTCTGCTCCAGAAGCCGCTTCTCAGACTGCTCAAACTCAGCGCTTTTGCAGCCAATGCGGAGCCACAGTTGATAGAAGCGATCGCTTTTGTTCTAGCTGTGGATATCAACTTTCCGTCAAGGTTTGATGCTAAAAAATTAAATTTTAGATTTCTCCCCTATTTCCCCCTAAAAGTACGGGTCACAGTATCAGATATCAGTGTCACAATGGATCAAAAGTAAACCTGACATTTACGGTCTCCATGGTTTTTAACCCTGACAACGCCAATTTTTTCAGTGGCAGTGCCGAAGAGAGCCAAGCGAATCAACTTCTGAAGTATCTCCAGCATCAGTCGCCTGAAGTTTTGGCAAGAGTTGCAAAGTCCGTCAGCCCTGAGATTAAGCAGATTATTTCTCAGAACGTCCAGGGACTAGTAGGAGTTTTGCCATCAGAAACATTCAACGTCCAAATTACTACTGACCGCGAAAACTTAGCCGGACTGCTAGCATCTGCAATGATGACAGGCTATTTCCTGCGCCGCATGGAGCAGCGCATGGAGCTAGAAGACAGCATCAGCAGCTCGCTCTCGCTACATCGTGAATCTGGCAATGGGGAATCTTCCTCTGATTCTCTGTTCTAAGCGAAGTTAGCGAGATTGAAGCATATCTGAGATTTTGTTCTGAGATCCTATCGGAGTCACGTGCGCGGCTCTACGATAGCTTTTGTTCGCTTATGCGATGTGCAGTCTCAGTTGAAGATTCAACAACAAGGAAAGCGGGGAAATTTACTCTTCTCCCCGCTTTTTTGTTCTAGCCTGCACAGCTACAGCGGTCCGTGAATCTCAGCGTTCTACCCGTCCTAGCCAAGTTGGTCAGCCGGAAACGCACTTGGACGCACTTGAATGGTTTGAACTTGACCATTCCGATTGATTTCTAGCTCCAGAACTTCTCCAACGCTGCTAGTCTCAACCTGGTCTTGAACATCTACAGCCGTTTCTACAGACGTATCGTTCACCTTCAAGATCACGTCTCCTTGCTGTAAACCTGCCTGGGCGGCTGGAGTATCCTGCATCACCTCGATGATGAGTACCCCCTTTTCAAGATTGGCATCTAAAGCAAGCCCTTCTTCCTGGCTGATCCGTTCTTTCAGCTCTGGGGTCAAGTCCACCATTTGAATGCCCAGGTAGGGATGCTGAACTTCACCATTGGCGAAGAGCTGGTCTGCAATTCGTTGGGCTGTCTCAATCGGGATGGCGAACCCTAACCCTTGAGCATTGGCGCGAATGGCAGTGTTAACCCCAATTACTTCGCCCTGGTCATTGAGCAAGGGACCACCAGAGTTGCCAGGATTGATTGCTGCATCGGTCTGGATAAACCTAACTCGCTTGTCAACACCAACCTGAGAGCTAGACCGCTCTGTAGCGCTGATGATGCCAGCAGTAACGGTATTGTCTAAGCCGAGAGGGTTGCCGATGGCGATCGCCCACTGCCCCGGCACCAGGTTCTGAGAACTGCCAATTCTCACCGTCGGCAGCTCGGTTGCTTCAATTTTAATCACCGCGACATCAGTCACCGGGTCAACCCCGACGACTTCCCCGTCAAAAGTGCGTCCATCCTTCAGCGTGACGGTGACCGTGTCTGCCCCCTCTACCACGTGAGCATTGGTCATCAACCGGCCGTCTGGGGTCAGAATGAAGCCTGATCCAGTGCCTTGCTCAGTCCGTTCTTGCGGCATGGATGGGGCTTCGTCTCCAAAAAAGCGGCGCAAGAGGGGATTTTGGAACGCATCGGGAACGCGGCTAGCGATCGTGCGAGAAGAATCGATTCGTACGACAGCAGGTCCAACTTGCTCAACCGCATCAGCAATAAAGTTAGGGTTATTCCGCTCAACAATGCGAACAGTCGGCTGGGGGCTTTCTTGAGCTGGAGATTCTAGCGCTGCCGGAACTGCTTCTGGGCGATCGGAGCGATTTTCTGAATTGAGATAGTAGCCGCCCGCCCAGCCTGCACTTCCTCCGACAATCAGAAAAGCTGCGTAAATGCCCAATTGCTTTAGTGAGAAGCCCATACTCTTAGTTCCCGCTGTTGATTCCCGCGATGGCAGTATTTTGCTGACTCCAATCTAACCAAATTGAAACTCGCAATTCACACCACATAACCCCATAAACAAAAAGTTTTGTCAAAATTTTATGAGGAACTTCTGTCTGCTAAATGCAGTGAAGTGATTTAGACCTCTCAACCCGCACTCGTAAGAGATGCATTTTGAGCGAGGCAAATGCTTTGTCGTTTTCATTTGGGTTTCGAGTATGAATTTGTCGCGCTGCCTCACTTTTCCCGCACTGCTCTGGATTTTGACTCTGGTCGGGGCAGGACAGGCTACCTCATCTCTCGCCGCATCAAACCCTTATCAGCTCGAAGTAGGCGAACCCGCCGCCTCGTTCAGGCAATCTTTTGCCGTGGGCAAGCTTGATCGCTCAACGCTTGGCATTCCTTATCCTACCTCTGCCATTCAGAATTCTCTAGAACTTGAAGAGATTTATCAGACCCATCAGAATGCTGCTCGGTTAACTCACTTGTCAAGCAAACAAGCTGAGCCGCAAACTGCTTCTCCAACTAGCTCTGAGGCTGAAGGCGATACGCTCTGTCCTGAACCAGCTTTGTCTCGTGTGACCCGCCATCGCATCGCTGCGGGCGAAACTTTGACCAGCTTGTCACAGCGCTATAACTTGATTCCAGCAACGCTAATGGGAATGAATCCTGTGCTGCGGGATGGGAATGCTCCCGTGGGGTCTGAGATTTTGGTTCCACCGTATAACGGCATCCAAGTGGAAGTGCCTGCAGGAAGCACCTGGCAGGCTTTGGCAGAACTGTACGGCACGCGAGCCGATGTTTTGTTTGAGGTGAATGGCTGTCAGGAGGCTCCTCGCGTTGTCTTTGTGCCCGGTGTCAACTGGTCGCCCAACCAAACTGCAACGGGTACGCCCGCACGAGTGGATGGCGTGTTAAGGGAATATCCTTTGCCTGCAACTGCCTTTATTTCAACAGGTTATGGCTGGCAGCTCAACTCTGATAACGGCAATGTTGCCTTTCATGGTGGAGTAGACTTGACTGCTGACCGAGGAACACCCGTGCTAGCAGCAGGTGAAGGCACCGTTGCCTTTGCGTCAAACCAAGGTAATTACGGCAATCTAGTTGTGATTAACCATAGTCAGGGTTTACAAACTCGCTACGCCCAACTCGACAGTATCGACGTGGAAGTGGGTCAAACCGTTAGAGCAGGCGATCGCATTGGCACGGTTGGCAACACAGGAGTCGCGACCAACCCTCACCTGCATTTTGAAATTCGCTCCAATTCTGACTTAGGCTGGGTTGCTCAAGATCCCGGAGCTTATTTTCAAGATATGAGACTCGCAGAGCAATAAAATTGCCTTACGCACATTCGAGCTTGTCTAAATGCAGTTTCACAACCCGTTCGAGGATTGTTGAGCAAGCAGACGTAACCAGAATGGAAGGATAAACCGCACTGCCCCAAATTGGATGCTCAATCGTTCGGCAATCCCCTCGATTTAGCACGGAGTAGCCCAACGTTGAGCGAATCACTGCCACATCATCCAACCGGAGCTGCCCTGAAACTGAAAACATGGGCAGCCCTGTTCGCGGATCAAACAAATCTGCAAAATACCCATCCTGCTGAAGCTGAGTGACGATTTTGTCGCCGAGTTCAGTAACCTTTTGCCGCAGTTGGAATTTATGAATTTCGGTTTCAACCGTTCGATCTACCAATGCCAGCTCACAGGGTTGAATAACAATTAATACCGACGAAACTGGGGCAGACCAACTTGGTAAAAGCTCGTCTAAATGAGTTTTAATAAATTTGCTGGGTGGATGAATTGAATACTGCAATGAGTGACGGGTTAAGTTGGAATTTCTCATTCTATAGCGATTCTGAATCTCAGTGAATTCGAGGTTTATTTCCAGGTCAATCCTTAATCAGTCACAAAAAGCGCACCCTGGAAGAGTGCGCTTTTCATTAAGTTGCTTTTCTGAATCCTAAGTTAGGGTCAGCTTTTTGGCTCGAACTTTAAAGCCGCTGAGTTCATACAGTAACGCTGTCCTGTAGGTTGAGGTCCATCATCAAAGACGTGACCCAGGTGGGCATCACACTGAGCACAAAGAACTTCAGTTCGACGCATGAACAAAGCGCGATCGTCTTCGTAGCCGATGTTGTCTTCCTTTGAAGGTGCCCAAAAACTTGGCCAACCCGTGCCAGAGTCATATTTTGTGTCTGAACTAAACAATTCAGCGTTACAGCAAACACAGCGATATATTCCTGGCTTTTTGTTGTCGTGATATTCCCCTGTAAAGGCTCTTTCCGTCCCTTTTTTGCGGGTTACTTTAAACTGCTCAGGGGTTAACTGCTGCTGCCATTCCTGGTCAGTTTTTTGCACCTTATTCACCATGAATTATGCTCCTATATCGCTTAAAAATTGCTATGCAGTTCACTAGTAGGAAAGTCTTCAATACATTCCTCACTACCTGAAATGCATTTGCCTGAGCGAAGTCGTTGATCTGATTCTAAATCAACACTCTGGACTACAGCAGGTGAGGATTTGTCGCTGAAATTGGTGTAGTGCTAATAATATTCCTCCAAAGAGGGGCTATAGATGGCAGGGCGAAGCAGCGGTCAGGCAGACTCTAAAGTGAGTCGGAAATTGCTGCCCAAATGCTTCGCCCTTAAGGAAACTCTAGTTCTTCTGGTTTCTATTACTGCGCGTTCAGTGCAGTTGTTAGCTGCTGACGGATTTGAGGGGGCAGCAACACTCGGTTAACGGCATGAACCACGCCATTACTAGCCTGAATATCTGCCCGAATCACACTACCGTCATTCACTACGATGCGTTCAGGAGTAACGCGGACAGCAATGCCGCCGTTGAGGGTGGAGATTGCTCCCGTCTGAAGCTGGCTGGAAGTGAATTCGCCAGGAACGACGTGATAAGCCAAAACTTGTCTCAGCAGGTTGCGGTTTTCGGGACGCAGCAGGAACTCAAGAGCACCATCGGGCAATGCTGCAAAGGCAGTGTCAGTGGGCGCAAAGATAGTAACGGGTCCACCAGCATTTTGCAGTAGAGGCGCTACATCTGCTGCTGCTACAGCTTGTGCCAGGGTGTTAAAGGAGTTACCGCTAGGAGCTTGTTGGGTAGAAACCTGTTGCAGCAACTCAGTAAGGCTAGCGTTGCTAGAAGTTGGAGGCGTAGCAGCATCGGGGGCAGGGACAGGCTGGGCAGCAGGGGGTTCTGTTGCAGGTGTAGTTGCGTCGGGTCCGGGGGTTGTGGTTGGTGGTGTTGTACTCGGTTCCGTTGTGCCAGGGGTGCCCGCTCCAGGAGTGGTCAGACCCGGTGCAGTAGGAGCAGGTGCGGATTGGGTTTGGGCGAGCAGAGGAGCGCTGGCTGCGGCTGCGACTCCGGCAGCACCTAGCAGAATGGCGATCGCCCTCACGCTTCGGGAATAAAAAGTAACTTGCATCAGCTTAAAACTTTGTTACAACAACGCCTTTAGGCTAAAACAAACTGACTTTTATGCGATCGCACAAAAGGCGTAGCCGGAAAAAATAACTGCAGACAGGTGACAAACCTGACTATCGGTCAAGTTTGGTAGTCCCTCATCAAGAGCCAGAATTTATAACGCTTCTCCAAACAGATAGAAGGACACCCCGCGCCGTGGGATGTCCTTCTATCTGTAGCCCTAATTTTTGAAATTGGTATTACTACTCTAGCGATCGCAGCAAATCTCGAATTTTAGTGCGCTGCTGTTGATTGAGGGATTCTGGAAAAGATAGTTCTATTGCAATTCGTAAAGGCGGGGTGTCATAGTCTGAGCTAATTTCTGAGTCAGCACCAGGAGGTTGAAATGCGACAACGGGTACCAAATTCAGAATTTCAACAGATTGCACTTGGGCTAACAGACTTTGGGGTGCAAAATCGTTAGTGTCGCTGCTGATCAGCAATCCAATCATCGGTTTGGTTTGCTCCATCGTTTCCAGATGTAGCAGGTCTCCTTCTAGCTCCAGCCGAATGTCTCGCGTACCCATTTCGGTGACTTTGGCAGTGTAGGATGTGCCTTCCCAGTCCTCCCAGAAAAGCTGAGCGTCAGCCCGGACTTGCTTGCGTACCTTCATCCCAACTTCGGGGCGAAACTCACGGTATACCCGCTGTATGCTGGTGGCAATGAATTTGAGCGACTGAATTGGGTTGTCTGCCTCATTTCGCTTCTGGGAATACCATTCTTTTACGTCTGAGTAGATGACGACTGAGAGGTCATCCAGTTGAGTTTGGCTGACGTTGACAAAGTCGAGGGCGAGTAGAGTTTGCAGTTTGTCAGTGGCGATCGCTCGAATAATATGGGCATCTAGCAGCACCCGCGCCCCATAATCCCCAATCAGCTCGATCCGAATTTCATCAGGGACGTTGGGCCAAACATCTAACAGCACTTGCGCTCCAGTTTCACTTACGTTTACCGTTTCGCCGACCCAACTTTGGTTATCGCCGTGAATCACGACGGCTAATCGGCGGGGTAGACGGTGAGCGCGGCGCAGTTGGGGTTGCTCAAAGGCAACCAGGCAGGCTGCCATCACCAGCAGCAGGTTAAATACACACCAGAGCGTGTTGATCAGCACAGCTTGCGTATCTTGCGGACTCAGCACCAGCCAAAACGGAACGGCGACCAGCGATGCGGCGGTAATTGCGCCTAGAATCACCAGGTAACGCACAGAATCCAGGTCAAAGCTGCGCTCCTCAACGGTTAGCCCTTTGTCGGTCACGTTGAATTTACCTAGCTTGGGGTTGATTAGCGCCAGCAGGGTAACGATGCCCGCCTGGAAAGACATGGCAAATTCGTAAATCTCGTTCCAGAAGGAAAAGCGAACGTGTTTGTAGGGAATGTGGTTTGCCTGCATCGACAAAACGATGTGAGGCAGAGCATAGAACAGCGTTTCCAATCCCAAACCTTTAACAGAGTTGATGCCGAAGAGGAGGAACAGGTTGGGGGCGATCGCATACATCAAACGCGGAAAGCCAAAAAAGAAGTGTGATGTAGCGCTGAAATAGCACACCCGCTGCGCTAGCCGCAGATTTAACTTGCGGTTGACCATTGGATTCTCGATTCGCAAAATCTGCGCCATTCCCCGCGCCCAGCGCACCTGCTGACCGACGTAGGAGGAGAATTTTTCAGGTGCCAGTCCTGCCACCATGATCTTGTCGTAGTAGACGGTTTCATAGCCTTGGGAATGTAGTCGCAGGGAGGTGTGGCAGTCTTCGGTAACGGTTTCGGTAGCAATGCCGCCGATGCCCAGCACGTATTCCCGCCGAATCACGGCTGCTGAACCGCAAAAGAAAGCCGCATTCCAAAAATCGTTACCTTTTTGCAGCACTTTATAGAACAGTTCGTTGCCGACGGGTACTCGTCCCTCGGTCATCAGGTTGCGCTCAAACGGGTCAGGATTGTAGAACCAGTGCGGCGTTTGCACCATCGCCACTTTGGGGTCAACGATGAAGAAGCCAACGGTTTCTTGCAAAAAGCTGCGAACCGGAATGTGGTCACAGTCCAAGATCAGCACCAGATCCCCATCGGTTCTCGGCAAGGCGGTGTTGATGTTTCCAGCTTTGGCGTGGTCGTTGTTATCGCGTGTCAGCAGGGTGCAGCCCAGTTCATCGCACATTTGGCGAAGCTGTTCGCGGCGATCGCGATACTTTTCTGCCCGACCGTCATCCAGAATGTAAACGTGCTTTTTGTCGTAAGGATAATCAGTTGCCAGTGCGCCTAAAGCCGTTTTGCGGACAATCTCGACTTCTTCGTTGTAAGTAGGGATGTATATATCAACCTTGAGCCAATCATCGTGGGGTAAGGTCGATAGGTCGATGGGTTGGCGCTCACGAATCTTCAAAGTTTGGAAGTAGGCCAGCATGAGAGTGGCGATCGCATACATCTCTGCCGCATACAGCAACAGACAAAATATGCCATTCACTACACCATCAAAGTTGAGCGTATAGCTGGTGCGGTAATAGAAATACCGCATCGTCGTCACCACGCTCAGCACAATTAGAAATAGGTGCAGATACTCGCTGCTGTGAGTGTCACTGCGCTGGTCTTCCATTCGCAGTACCGATCGCCCCACAAAAATTAGCAGCACTGCAATTAAGCCCTGCTGCCAAATGCTGGGGCGCACCGTTATCAGCGGCAGACACATCATCAACAGCGACCCTAGCAGGATCACCAACTGCCGTCGGTTTAGCCACTTCAGCACGTGGTCAAACGTGTGCGGCAGGCGATCGACCAGCAGCGTTGCCAGCCATTCTGAGTTAGAAGGCACTCCTTCGCGAATCCACCGTCGCTGCGTTCGAGTCTTAGAAGGACTAACCATTTATTCCTGCCCCGTGAGCCGCTTTAAGTAGAGTTGAATCACCCCATACAGCACCAGTGACGCTGCCACGATGCCGGGAGCCAATACAAACCAGTTGCCGCGCAGCACCGCCGCGATTCGGCTAGAAAGGTTAGCCGATGCAAGCTGCCGTTGAGAAGACTGCTGCAAAAATTCCAGCGAGTAAGCGTTGGGGTCGTAGGGTGAAGGGTCAGGTTCGTTTGCCGCAATCAGCACTGTGTCACCCTCTAGCTGAAAGAACAGATTGTCCTGGCTGATCAGGTCGCGCACCTGCTGCAAGCCTTCATCAGTTTGGGCACTCAGCGCCAGCATGACCCGCTCTTGATTCCAGGGTGAAATGATTTGCTTGACCAATCCTTCCTGGTCGGGCAGGGTTTGAATCTGCTTTTGTCCCCAGTGACGGGAAAATAGATCTCGCAGGGCAAAGCCATCTCCTTGCTCAAACGCTTCGGGCAACGGAAACTGTGCTTCGGTGCCGATCGCAATAATGTGGCGGCTGTCTCGCTGCTCGACTGGCAACTTGCTAGCGCGGTAGACATCCAACTTCACCGATTCGGCACGGCTGAGTCTGCCTAGACGCTCACTCACTTCTAGCAGCAGCAGTAGGTCGGACTGAGCTGGATTTTCGGGCATGGCGATCGCCGTACTCGACAAATCCTGCGGCGCTGCAAACGGGTAACCTGCCCGCAACAGTTCCAGGTCAGGCAGTCGCACCACCTGTTCGCGATTCAGCTTAAATTCGGTGTCGGAGTGAATCGTACTCCAAAGCTGCTGGTCAGTCACACGGCTACAGGAACGGCGTTCTCGCGGATCGAGCCGAAAATTCACTTGGATTCGCGAATTTGGCTTAATTCGGTCTTCGGGTAGCGTTACTTTCAGCGTTTCGCGATCGCCACCACTCACTGAAGTGAGGCGTTTTCCAGTGATCACAACGTTGTCAAGTTCCACTTCCACCAGGGAGGTCAGCGGATTAATCTGCGGCCCATAGCTGTAGCGCAGCGTCATCGTGTTGCCCGGCGAAAACTGGTCATCGGGCAGTGCCCGAAAGTCCAATTCCAGGCTGGGGGAATGGGAACCCCGCACCGTTACATCGCCATACGCTTGCTCGTCAAAGGTACGCAGGTCGCTCAGCTTAAAGGAATTTTCTAGTGGCAAATAGCCTTGCCATGCACGCGGATCAGGCGTTTCGACCTGATCGATTTGATCAACGATCACAAGATTACCCGTGCCGATCTGCCGATCTCCTGGCTGCACCAGGAATTGAACTGCCTTAGCGACTCCTTCAGCCCCGTTGCCCGTCGCAACCAGCACGGGAGCTGCCCCATCAGGGGTCGTGGTCAGCATCAGTAAACCAACATCGCCCGGAAAAGGTTGCTGTTCTGCATCTAAAAATCGACCACTGCCCAAAGACAGCGGCAAATCCAGAGATGAGAGATCAGGCTGGATGGCAGGAGTTCCAATCACGATTAGCCGTTCACGTCCTGCCACCTGATCGATCGCTTCAACAATCCGAGTGTCCAGCGGACGAAATTCTGCTAGCCGCCCCAAGGAGGTGTGCAGGCGGCTGGTGGCGGTCAACCAGGTTTCATCGATCTCGTTGGGCTGAAGGTAAGCGACCTGGTTAGGCTCCAGGCTGAGGTCGTCAAATACCGGGTAGGGATAGCGGTGAAAGTCGAGGGCGATCGCCTTCGGCTGAAAATTAAACACCAGCTTGGAATCGGGCAAAATCTCCGTCCACAGCGACGGGTCAAATGGGTCTTGGGTACAAGTTGGTGAATTGTTTTGCAGCGCTGCCAGCACCACCTCGTTGTAATCCTTGATGGCTCCTGGCGGCACATCAAACACGACATTGCCAATCTCGCCCTGGGGTTTGTTCAGCGGCACGCTGCCAATGCTCGTACCGTTGACCAGCACCGTCAGATTTGAGCGGGTGGCATAGAGCGCTGCCGAGTGCCGAAACCGCAGCGAAATCTGCACGGATTTGGGTTCCCAGTTACGCGGACGGGTAAACCTCAGCCGCCGCTCATCGTAAATGCCCTCCATCCGTAACCGATTTCCCACAATGGGGCTGCGGTTAAACTCCAGTACATATTGTCCAGCCGCTTCAGGGGCAACGGTAGGCGGAGCAGCGGGAGGATCAGGCAGGGCAAATTCAGAGCGGGACAGATCCGGCTGGGGCGCTCCTGACTCCTCTGTAGGAATTGGAGCCTCAGTCTGAGCGGGTGCCGGGAGAATAGCCCACCCCAAAAGCAAGCCGCAACTGAGCAGCAGCATTCCAGCAAAAGCCCAGAGGGGGCGATCGCGTCGATGGGAAGAGGAGCGCGATCGCCGCCGAGAAGATTGACGGTTAGGGGTTGGTGAATGTAGGTCGTGTTTCATGAACTAGATGCTTGCATCAACTGTGCAGAAGGAGAGACAGGAGGTAGTAACCCAAACCAGGCAAGATTTTGCGTGTAATAGGCGGAACTGTTGTCCCAAAAGCCTTGCCGATATTGCGGCACTAACTTTTGCTGGTAGATTTGCTCAGCGATTTGCGGTTCCGTTAAAGCAAACGCTGGGTAAAGCGTGGCGTACTGGGCTGTCGCTTCGTAGTCGGCGATCGCCCTTCCCTGCATGTCAAATCGGGCAGGAATCTGCTGTCCGTCCTGCCAAAACCGTTCTAAGTACGCCAAATGTTGGCGCAGAAATTGCTCTGCCTGCGGTTCTTGGAACCAGGCTGCATCTAGCGCCACTCGCCACCACACCCGATAAGCATCAAAGCCGTACTGACTTTGCAGGTTAGAATCGCTGACTGGGGAAAGTTCTGCCGTTTGCGGATTGAGCGAAATCCAGTCACTCGGCAACCCAACCGCCGAAACATCAGACGACGCTTCTAAAAGCTGGTAGCTGCTGTCTACCAGGCTCATCCAGTCATGTTCTGGGTCAACCTGAGCGAACAGGCGAAAGGCATAAGGCGCAAAGTAAGAGGGGTTGAGAATTAGCGTATCTGGCTGGCTCCAAAATGCCTCAGCGGGTCCGGGCAGCAAAACCCGACCGTTAGCTAACTCGGCAGTTGAATAGTTCCAAATGTCGGTTAGTTTGACTTTTGCTAACTCCAAATATTCTGGGCAACTCCAGCGACGAGCCGCAAAAATCAGGGCGGTAGCGGCATCAATATCGGCATCGCTGGCAAAGTTGGCATCGATCGTCGTCCATTGCCCAGTGGAATTGCGACCCCATTTCCAGGCCCAAAGCTGATCGAGGCGATCGCTCTCCCCCTTGCGAATCAAATTTTGCTCTGCCCAGTTCAGCGTTTTCACAAAGGTGCCAGGGTCGTTGATCAGCACCGCTCGCAGCATCGCGTAGGCTTGTCCCTCAGAGGTGGAGCGATCGCCATCTTCTCGATCAATCACTCGCCCATCTTCCTGAATAAATCGCTGGCGGTAAGCAATCCAGCTTTCCTGCAGCAGCGGCAAGTTTTCAGCCCGAAACGGTAACGATAGTGTATTTGGCGTACTTGCCTGAATGTCAGAAGGCTGTTGCCCTACTACATCCTGCAAACACACGGGTACTTCTGCCTGTGACGGCTTCCAGCAGCCTGCTGTCAGACTCAAGAGCAGCGCCATTAGACCGAGGAGCGATCGCCGCGCAGCTTTAGTGCGCCACCGTCCTGTTAGCCCCAACAACACTTGAGAGACAGTTGACAAAATTCGCAGCGCAGCTAGAAATGGGGGTTGGAAGGAAAAATACAGCAACATTCTGCAAAACCTGTCAAGTTCAAGAGGGGCTGGAGGCTAGGGGTTGGAGGCTAGGGGTTAAGAATTTTCATCCTTTATCCCTCGTCCTTTCTAATACCTCTCCCACGCAGGCTGAAATCCTCGTCGTCGCATCAGATCTAACTGAATCTGCTCGATTCGGTCGTCCAGGTCAGTGTCGGGATTTCCTGCTACCAGACGCTCTTGCTGCAAGCGTCGAAGCTGTTGAAGTGCTGCCATTGGACGATCTTGGGCAACGCTGAGTTCCGCCAAGATGCGGCGCGTTTCCCAATCATTTGGCTTAAGAGTCAGCACTCTTGCATAAAGCATGGTTGCCTCCGTGTAGCGCTGCTGCTGAAACCGAATTCCACCTAAAGCGGCTAGAGCATCGGTGTTTTCGGGTTGGCGATTTAGCACTTCACGGTAAGCCTGACTAGCCACATCTAAACTGCCCAAAACCTGAGCCAGTTCGCCCTGGAGGAAATAGCCGTTGATGTCATTGGGATTACGTGACAAAACCCGATCAACTTGTGCTTGAGCCCGTTGGGGATCGCGCAGCGCCAAGACCTGCACCAGCCGACGGTTTACGCCAATGTCATCGGGGTTGACGGTTAGCAGCGTTTCATAGAGCCGTTCTCGCTGTGGACTGGGCGGCAAAGCTCCTACCAGGCTAAACAGCTCTGGTGGCATATCGGTAGCGGGACGGGCCGCCAGCCAGCGCTCCAGTACGGCTTCGGCTTCCGATTGAGAAATTTGCTCAATCTGGTAAGCTAGACTGGCTCGACCAAGTTGGGTTTGCAGGTCATTGGGATTTCTAGCTAGAAGCTGGTCGTAGAATGCTAGGGCTTCCTCTGGACGATTTTGCACCAACCGAATGCCCGCCAAACCGCGCAGGGAAGCAGTGAGAATTTGGTCTTCAGGATTGCGGGCAATCAGTGCCTCATAGCGGCTGGCACTGGCTTCCAGGTTTCCTTCGCGCCGCTCGATGTCTGCTAACAGCAATTCTGCTGCCAGATCTTGAGAACCAACGGAAGTCGCACCATAAGCAGTTAGGGCTTCCCTTGCCGCTGCATAGTTGCCTTGCTGAATCAAAATTTGGGCAACTCGGAAGTTTAAGAAGGGAACGTCCACATTGGACTGAAGCAAGTTCTGGTAAATTGGCAAGAGTTCTGGGTCGGGCGGGTCGAGGCGAATTAGAGACTGGGCGATCGCCCGTCTCTCAATCTCCCCATCACTCGCCTGTAAAACAGACTGAAGCTCTTGCTGAAGCTGAGCGCTAGAAATTTCTCCAAGCTGCCGCTCCAACACCGATCGCTTCACCCGCAGGCTCAGGTTATTGGGCTGTTGAGTGGCAAGCTGTTGATAGAGCCGCAGTGCCTCTGCCTGAGAGGTGGGTGACTCGCTCAAGACATCTGCCACCTCAGTTACCAGCCCCGGAGATGGATTGCTCGTTTGCTGAAGCACTCGACGGTAAAGGGCGATCGCCTCTTCATAAAGCTGAGCATTGCCCGACTCTCTACCAATCGTGCTGAGTGCCCGTGCTAGCGGCAAGGTTGCGCCTTCGGCGTCGCGTAATGGTTCCAGGGTTGCCAGAGCCGCTTCTGGGTTTTGGTTGGCTTGATGGGCGATCGCCAGTGCTGCCCGAATCTGAATTGCCGTTGCGTCCAGACGATCAAACTGTCGTAGCCGAGATTCCAACACTCGCACTGTCTCAGCCGGATTTCCCGTTTCCTGAAGCGTCGACGCATACGCTGTAATAGCCGTATTCGGAATCGTTTCCCCGGTTGCCTGATAGCGCTGAAATAGCGCCAACCCCTGGCTGTAGTTGCCGCTGTAGGTGTAAATTTGAGCCGCGCCCAAAATCGTCTCGGCTGAGGGATTGTTTGCTAGTGCGATCTGATAATCTGACAGCGATTCGCTGTAGCGTCCCTGGTAGCCCAACAGCAGCGCCCGCTGCGCTCTAGCGTTTTGGTTATTTGGGTCAAGGTTGAGTAGGGTGGTCAGCGCTTCGATGCCGCCTGTCTGCCACTCTGAACGATAGCTGCCTAGCAGCCCTACAGCTTCCAGGGCGCGGCGGTTTGTTGGGTCTTGAGTTAAAACCTGACGGTAGGTATTCCAAGCATTTTCATCCTGTCCGGCTCGCTCATAGGCGATCGCCAATCCCAGTCTTGCGTCCAGTGAATCAGGATAGCGCTGCAAAGCTTGTCGAAAGGCGGCGATCGCATCATCGACCCAGCCTTGCTCTAGCAGCGTATAGCCCCGACTCACTGCCGCAGGCACCGTCTGCGCCTGCACTGCCAAAATTCCTAAACCAATCGGAGACAACAACATTCCCGCCGATGTTCCCAGTAGCATCAACCCTAGTAGCGTGTGTTGCAGCACCTGACTACCCCGTATGAGAAATTCCATGCGTCGCCTCATTAAAACTGCCTCCCTAGTCCTGTTACATCCAGGTCAGCTCGAACCCGGAATCCGAACACAGTCTCTGAGAATTCATTTCGCTGTTGAATCGTTGCCCCCGCTCGCAGGTTGGGCGAAAGTCGGAAGTCGTAAAATAATTCCAGGACATCAGGCGACTCGTCGTCGCGATCGCGCCGCAGTTCATCGTTTGACAGCCCCCGACCATAAGCTAATCCGAGGCGATCGTCTGGCATGAACAAGTCCAGCAGATTTATCCCAAAGCTGTAAGTATTGGCGCTTTCATCTACATCCTGGTTGGTGTAGTGTCCATAGCGGGCAAACAGCCCCAGGTTGATATCGGGAATGAAATATTCGGCGTTGAGTCCAAAGGCTTCTTCGCGATCGCCCTCCTGCACGCCAAATGCGTCACCGCGATCGATGCCAAAAATCTCTTCAAAGCCGTCGCCGCTACCAGGATCTTCAGCCGAAATGTAGGTGCCGCGCAAAATCAGATTGCCAGCCCGAAAACCCACTTCTCCAGCAAACGCATCCAGGGCAAATTCGCTCAGGTCACGATTAGAGGAAAAAACAGTAGCTCTCACGTCCACGTTGTCGGTTGGGTTCCAGGTTGCCATTGCTCCAATCCGCGAAGACAGCCCTGCTGCACTCAATGCCGGATTCGTTTGAAAGACTGGATTGAAGAAGTGAGTCACCACATCTTTGGCAAAACTGTTGCGGTCAAAGTAGGAGGTCAAATCCATCAACCCTGCTGTAAACCGCAGCCCCGACGTTCCCGGTGGCAAAAATGTAGCGTATAGCTCGTTCAGTTCCAGCCCAAATCCGTCCGCGTTGCCAAATGCTTCACCGCCCGCCAGGTCTACCGTTGCGCCAAACAGCAAATTAGGACTGGAAGGATACAGCACTGTCGCTCGCGCCCGTGCCGAAGACTCATCGCCTTGCAGCACATACGCTCCCTGAAGCTGAATGTAAGGCGTACCCAGAACTAGCGCACTACCAGACGTAGCGGCTTCATCCTCCGACTCAGCCTGTCCAATAAGAATCGGATCAGGGGTTGATTCCTCAACTACTTCAGATGAGGTTTGAATTAACTGCAAGTCTGGCAGCGAAGCCAAATCAACCTCGCTCAACTCATAGCAGTCCGCAGTGTCACAATCCCACATCAGCGGTTGCCAGTCTGGTTCAGCTTCTGCCCCCGTCCAGGCGATCGTTTCCACTCCTGAGTTCAGCGCAATCACAATTGGGTCACGTACAGTTACGCCAGGGGCGATCGCGTCAGATCCTAATAATTCTTCAGGTGTAAACTGATACTCGTCAGCTCGAACCAACTCCGGCTCATCCAGAGCTATATTCGTATCCGGCTCACTCTCAGAGTTAAAAAATTCTGCCTCTAGCGAAGCCAAAATTCTCGTCAGTTCACCTGTTTCATCAGAAGATGAAGAAACTGAAACCGTTTCACTATCTGATGTAAAGAATTCCGTCTGTAACGCGGTCAAAACTTGTGACCAATCATTCGCTGTGCTATCTATTACGGAGGGGATACGCAAAGAAGTTGCTGCCGTCTCAAATATCTCCTCGGCACTGGCTTCTCCAACCTCTATAGCTTCAGCAGGGTCTGGTTCCGTGTATTCTGGTTCAGAATAATCTGATTCAGCCTCAGTTCTTTCAACGTTGCTCGTCTCCGCACCCGTCTCCGCATCACGCGTCTCCGCATCAACGGACTCAATGCCGAAGCGACGAATAGTTTCAGTGTGCAGTTTGCTCAGTTCAAGGGAAGTCGGGGATGCATCTACCGCTCCTGACCCCACTTCTAACTCTGACTGAGCCAACGAAAGGCTTTGAGAACTTTCCCCTAGCGCTTCATCTTCTGCCTCAACGATTTGCTGCCCTTCGTCCAAAGAATCTACCAGGGGTGCCGATGATACTGACTCAGCATGTAATGCTTCAGCGGATAGTGCTTCAGTGGACAGTACTTCGGTGGGCAGTACTTCAGCGGATGATGCCTCAACCGATTCCGTTACCGCTTCGACTGCCTGCAAGCTGTTCTGGGGCTTTTCGGACGGTTGGGTAGACGTAGCAGCAGTCACGCGAATAGAGGCTTCCTGCCAAGCGATCGCCTCCGAGTCGGTTTCGGCAACAGGTTTCAGTTCACGAGAAGGAACTGCGGAGCGATCGCCAACCGCTATATCAGCTTGCGCTGCGGCAGCCAGACTCGATTCCAGCAGCAACACGAAACTGCTGGCTAGAACAGCACTGCTCCAAAGCAAAGAATTGCGCCAGTCGGTTCGCCGTGAGGTGACTTGAGTTGAACTGGCATCAGTAGCGTTTACATTCATATTTCCTACCAGGGGGCACACGGCAACCCTAAAAATAGACATGCCGAATTAAATGGCAGGCAAAATCAAGCGCCTGTCGTGAGTGAATTAATGGCGATCGCTACAACAGAACCGACACATCAAGCTGCAAAACCAGGAAGCCAAAAGACACTGAGAACAAAGCTGAACCTGCTAGGAACCAGCCATCCTCTTAAAAAGCTCTGCTTTGTGATGCCAACTGAAAAGTTTCGCCTCCTGCCCGTTTCCCATAACGCTCCTGGATATGGAGAAATTTCAGGTAAAAAAGAATAAAGAGGACGAAGCAATCGTCTTGATGCGTGTAGTCGCTTCTAAAAGCTTCTTTCAGCCAAAATTTTGAAGGAGATGCACATCATTCACCTGTCGAATTACCGAACGAATAGAAATAGTCAGGTAAGATGCATAGTCGCCGCAAAGCTTTTATCTAATCACTTTTATAGCCCATGTTTTTGAAAAAAGAATAAAGGAAATTCCGAACTTATATAAAGATGACGCGAACTTCTTCAGCAAGAAGATTATTCTTTCAATCAGGATTTTCTTTGTAGAAGATTAATTTAAGTTTGAGCTATAGCTAATCATTTTGAGGCTAAAAATCATAACTTCTTTGAAAAAGATCCTGTTTTCACTCTCATCAACTGAATAATGAATTTTACTTCTGTTCAAAAGCGTTTTGTGAATTGCTCTAGACTGATAAAGACTTTCTAGATAGTGCTTTATAACTTGTTAAATCTGGGCTAATGGCGATCGCTAACATTGAGCTAAAATCCCAATCCACCGCTCATTCAAATATTTCTTGTGCTTGCTATGGTAGTTCTAAATCATTTTCAGGATTAGCAATTTCTAAGAAAACACTCTTTTTAAGGCAGGTTTTTCACAATTCATTCGAGTTCCTACATTGCCCTGCAATTGATTAACTAGATCTGTGTTAAAAACTAGAATTAATATGAAAATAAGAATATTGAGTGAAGCAGCCTGTTTTTGAATTTACTTCAAGAATTTATTAAAAAATAAGTCTATCCAGCACTAGGACTTACTAAGTAGAAACTTGAAAGACTGCGTAAGTTCCCTTCAAGCGTTTTTATTGAATTCTTGCTTCTTATGGTTGCTCAATCCTTCCGCTCTTTGACCCAACGGCTGATGAATCAGCTCAGACACAACGCCCGACTTAAACGGGTTGCTCAAAGTTGGCTGACCCTGGCGCTGGTGCTAATGCTGGCCACAAGTTGCACTCAAATCAAGCTGCCCGTTCAGCGAGGGGATGTCAGCCTTGATATTCGCACGGTGACAGCCCAACCCAATGGGGTCTATACGCTCGCCGGAAACACTGACTTGCCCAAAGATACTGAGATCACGGTTGCGGCTGTGCGGTTGCTTGCTCCAAAGGGGGCGATCGCTGCCGACCCTGACCCGGTTTATTCGCTGTTAGCCTACGAGTCCGTCAAAACGGAAGGTGACACCTGGCAAGCCGAGTTAAACCTGTGGGAAGTCGCCCCCGACGGTGGCTATCAGGAAACCTGGCAGCTAGAGCAGTCGCGCCTAGACATGACCTTTGAGCCAGACGGGAAAGTAATCTTTTTGGCAACGCTAGCTCCGCTGGAAACGCTAACCCAGCTAGAACAACGCCTAGCCCAGCGCAACTTGGAATTTGCCAGCAATATTGTCCGCACTACCGCAGAAGGGGAGCAGTATATTCAGGCAGTTAGGGTAGAGGCGATCGCCCTTCCCACAGGCGCAACCACCCCACCCCCCACTCGTCCCGAAGACCTCAACGGTGGCTGGGGCAACCGCTACGTCCTAGTTCCCGAACCACCCACCGAAGTCGAGTACGAATTTCCCGAAGAACGCAAAACAGATGCACCGCCTCGGATTGGGGAATTCCTTCAGTAGACTTTCTGCGTAATGGAGTGATGCGCAGCGGAGACACGCATCACTCCACCACCTCCACGCCCTCATCCTGCTGCAAAATTGTCCCCGTCAAATCTGCTTCGCTCAGGCTAGCATCCGTTAAATCTGTGTCCGTTAAGTTGGCTCTGGTCAAATTTGCGCCCCAGAGGTTCGCTTTAACTAGATTTGCGCCCGTCAGATCAGCCTCTTCCAGATTTGCTCCCCAGAGATCGGCTTCAGCTAGATTGGCACCGCTCAGGTTTGCGCCACTCAAATCCACCCCACCCAGCTTAAAACCACTCAAGTTAACACCGCGTAAATCTGTGCCTGCTTTAAGGACACACATTCCTGCAGCAGCAGGGTCAAATTCTTCAGGAAATTGGGTCGTGTCATCACACAGTGCGCCCTGCAAGTTTGCCTTCTGGCATTCTGTCCGCAGGTCTGCCCCTAACAAAATCGCTTTTCGCAGGTCGGCTCTAGTCAGATCAGCTTGCTGCAAATTTGCGTTACTGAGGTTTGCCCCAGCTAGGGTTGCCTCGCTCAAGTCGGCTGCTGTCAGATTTGTGCCAACTAATTTAGCGCCACTTAAATCACCGCCAAACAGATTTGCCTGACTCAAGTTAGCTTCCGTCAAGTTTGCCTGACTGAGATCTACGCCACTCAAGTCTCTGCCGCTCAAATCGGCGGTGGCTAAGGCAGCTTGGGGTGCAAGCAAATAAGCCCCAGCATCAGCAGGGTCAAACTCTGGCGGAAACTGAGTTACTTCATCGTAAAGTGCGCCGTTGAGCGTCACGTCGTAGAGGATAGCACAGCTTAATTTTGCTTCCCTTAAATCTGCCTGACTCAGATCTGCGCCATTCAGATTTGCTTCGTCTAGAACCGCCTCTCGCAAGCTGGCTCTTTTAAAGCTGGTATTGCTTAGGTTTGCTTCACTCAAGTTTGCATTCCAAAAGTCGCTTCCCTGCAGGTTAGCGTTGCTTAAGCTAATGCAGCTCAAGGTCACGCTGTTAAATTCTCGTTGTCCTGCTGCATATCGCTGTAAAAGTTCGCCAGCCTTCATGGTGCGATCGCCCGCCTTATTTCAATTTCAATTAACATCAGTTTGCTATGAGCCAGTGCAGCCTATGCCGTTACTTCATCGACGATGGCTTCAGCTTGCCAAATCCAGACTGCGTAGCCATTGTGAGTCTGCGTCACAATAGTCTTGTCGCCTCTATGCTCTAATTTTGCTGCAATTTCTAAAGCGCTCTCCTGAGCCATGCCAGATCTAAAAAGACTGAAGTACTTTCCCTGAATGAGTACAGCAAACAATCGTCTTTTCAGATGAGGAACTCTAATGCGGCAGGTTTGGTACTGGTCATAACATGCCAACTCTGAAGCCGCAGTCAACCCTGAACCCCAATCAGCGTCCTGCAAAGCTTCGCTGTAGAAAGGCGAGTAGCCTGATTGAAGCGCATTTACAACTTCTTCCTCAGCAGGGGAATGCCCTCCATTACCCCCATTAAAAGAAGCGATATCAGTTGGGTCGGATTCCGTCTGAGCTGCTGGTAATGCCTCCTCTGGAGTAACCTTACCCTGGTTGAGGTCAACCAGGTTAGGCTCCTGTTGGGTTTTAGCAAGAGGAGCATGGCCATTTTGAACCGGTTCATCTTTACCCATATCCTGCTGAATAGCCTGTGCCCACAGCGACGCAGGCAGATCGGCAGTCGGATCAGCAGAAGAGGCGATCGCCTGCGTTACCTCAAGAGACTCAGTCGGCTGTTCAGACCGGACTAGCGGAAAAGCATCAAGGCTTTTTCCCAGGCTCTCCGCAGCGACGTACTGATCAAACGTTGAAGTTAACGACTCTGCCTCTTCATCCAGATCGGCATCAAAGCGATCTGCTGCATCGTGCGGCTCAGACAAATCAGAATCGTCTTCCGGGTCGAGTAACTGAGAACCATCGGCTTGACCCGATTTTTCTTGTAGGCTTAACTTTAGGCTAGAAAGCTGGTTCTTGGTTTGAGTCAATTCTTGGGCAGAATGTCTCGCCCGCAGCAACTCAACCGTACCAATGCCCGCTCCAACGCTAAATAGAATGGCAATGCCCACATAGCGAATCGCCACATCTTTATTTTCAGCATCAAACATTGGCTCGATGCGCCCACCACTGAGCAGCGGGGGAATATCAATGGTGATCGGTTCTTTAAGTAAAACGAATGGTAGAGTTAGCGTGGAAAAGACTGCACTGGAAACCAGTACAGCAGGTAAAATAACCGTTCGTAGGGGAAAGCTGCTCATCTGCGACCGCTCCAAAGTATCGACTTGAGCCAGCCCAAAGGCTGAAGAGCGGTAGATAACCCTTAAACTTCAATCCATCTCGCAAGATAAAAGTTTGACCACATTATAGACTAATCAGTCAAGTAGATTGCGGCTAGCAATTGGCAGCAATAGCTTCCAATTCAAGGTTGAGATGGTTCAACAGCATTGGTCTGCTGCCACCAGCGATTCAGTGGATAGTAAACAACCGGTGCCCACAGGCTGCTAAGAATCGCCGAACTTAAGGCAATTCGCTGATGGTAGAACCATATCTCTGCCAGTGCGCGATGGGCACTATGGGTCGATGCACCAATTCCCTGAAAACTAAATTGAATGGCAGTAATGGTTTCAGCTAAAACCGCCATACCAAACACAATCAGCGCAACTGAAATAAAGTCTTCCTGAATGTAGCGCTGCTTTTGAATACGGGCGGTCAACATTCCCACTACCGCAAGACTAATCGCGTGACTGGGATGAGGTGATGTCATGCCGTCTTGAATCAGCCCCAATACGAGTCCAGCGATCGCCCCCTGCCAAACTGTCCGCTGAATGCTCCAGGAAACTACCCAGATCAGCAGCCAATTTGGTCCAACCCCCAGCAGTTCCATACCAGGAAACCGCGTCGGCAGAATGAACAGGCAAAGCAGAACCGAGAAAGCAGTCACAACCCAATTCATCACTTGGGAAGTGTAAATGCCAGACTGAGCGAAGTTAGAGAGTATCGACTTAATCACTTTCTCAATGTGTAGAACCTTGACACTAAGGACTACCGGGAACTTCAGTTCGACTGTTAGGGTAGACCACGACCCACTCCAGAGCATGAATTGGAGCAGACAGCTCAATTACAGCTTCAGGAGCGGGACTTTTGCTCAGGTTGACCGACTCTACCCGACCAATTGGAAACCCAGGCGGAAAAAGCTGGCTAAACGAAGAAGTTGACACCACATCGCCCGGTTGGACATCTGGCACTTTATCAAAAAACTCCATCACAGCCCGATTTGCCGCCTGTCCCCGCATATATCCCATATGACGCGAACGGCTGATTGTCACGCCCACCTGGCTCGTCGGATCGCTAACCAACAAGACACGGCTCGTGCTGGGCGTAATATGTGTAATCCGCCCGACCAAGCCACCAGGTCCAGCCACAATGCCGCCTACTTCAATGCCATCTCGACTGCCACGACCCAGCGTGACTTGCTGCCACCAGTGATCGGCACTGCGCCCAATCACAGGAGCAGTAATGCCTTCAGTTGGACGGCTTTGAACGTAACCCAGCATCTCCTGAAGCTGTTGGTTCTGACTCTCTAACTCAGCGAGGCGCTGCTGCAGTTCTTGCGTTTCAGCACTTTCTATACGGTCTGCCGAAGCTGGCATTGATTCAAAAGGACGAGAAACCTGTTGATAGATTTCAAAAACGGCTGCCCCCTGAGTTTGCCGCAATACCCAAGCGCTACCGAGAGCCAGACAGACTAGCCCCATTCTTAATCCGTGTCGATCCCACCAGCGACGCAGCGTATACATTCAGTCCAATCGTCTCTAAACTAGCGATGTCAATCTTTCCAGAGAACAAACTCCGACCTGACCAAGATTTCTAATACGAGAATCATCAGGTCACTCAGCGATGCAGCACCCGTCTTGCAAGCGAAACGCGATAGTTTAATGACTCGCTGAACCGGGGTGACGATTTTGAATGCTTTTCTACATATTGCGAGAGCGACCGCTAAAGACCCGCTCAAGCTGTTTGAAGTTTTCTAGCACCCTACCTGTTCCTAGTACAACGCAACTGAGAGGATCTGCAGCCACATGGACAACGATCCCAGTCTCGTGACTAATTAGAGTATCCAATCCTTTGAGCAGTGCCCCACCACCAGCTAGCATGATGCCTCGATCGATGATGTCAGCTGCGAGTTCTGGCGGCGTGCGCTCCAAGGTGCGTTTAACGGCCTCAATGATGACGGAGAGGGGTTCTGACATTGCCTCTCGGATTTCAGGACTCTTGACCATAACGGTACGAGGTAACCCTGAAAGTAGGTGCAAACCACGAACATCCATCAAAGATTCGTCATCATCATCGGTGGGATAAGCCGAACCAATAGAGATTTTGATCTCCTCGGAGGTTCTTTCCCCGATGACCAGGTTATGCACTTTCTTCATGTACTGAGAGATTGCTTCACTCAGCTCATCTCCAGCGACCCGAACTGATTCACTCAATACAGTTCCCTGTAAACTCAGAACTGCCACCTCGGTCGTGCCACCGCCGATGTCAATGATCATGTTTCCGGTCGGTTCAGCCACCGGCAGTCCCGCGCCGATCGCCGCTGCCACAGGTTCATCAATTAGATAAACATCGCGTGCGCCTGCTTGCGAAGCTGCCTCCATAACTGCTCGACGCTCTACCCCTGTGACTCCGCTTGGAATACCGATCACAATCCGGGGTGAAACCAACGTCCGCCCCTCATGCACCCGACGAATGAAGTGCTTGAGCATGAGTTCAGCGGTATCAAAATCTGCAATTACTCCGTCACGTAGCGGACGCAGGGCAACTACGTTTCCGGGAGTCCGACCGAGCATCTTCTTGGCGTCCTCCCCAACGGCTAGAGGCACTTTGTTCTCTTGATCCATTGCAACGACAGAAGGCTCTTGCAGTACAATGCCTTTGCCAGATACATAAACTAGCGTGTTAGCGGTACCGAGATCGATACCCATATCCCGCGAGAAGCGACTGAAGAACCCCACTAGCTTTCTAAGCCCCCAAAGTCAAAATCTTGATCACTGCCAAATTCCTACCGCTATCAAAGTGCGGTCGAAGTGGATTCTATTATGTTTTGTAGTTAGAGTCTAGTCAGATGTGCGACTGAATGTTTTAGTCTAACCTCAAGACTTGCTTCAGTCATCTGTATCCTCAAATTCTGTTCCTTGACAAAGAGTCCTTCTCTGAATAAATCAGAAGAGCAGACCCATTAAGTAAGTTGTCCTCATTCCTGGAATAAGCATCAGGATGAAATTAAGATTTCTGCTAACAGCTTTCCTGCCAGGTCATTCAAGCAGCGATTGCAGAGGCAAGGGAAATGTAGTGCGGTAGCTATAAAAGTTCGGTAGAATGTTTTCAGGTAGAACTTTTGTACTATATGGGCGATCGCCCATCAGCAGTGTAAACTCCTGCTAGTCCAGCAACATCATCGATACAAGTTTTATCGCATTCAATACAGAAAAAGTCAGAGGGCGCTATGGGTTTGAATATAGTGACGCTAGTGGGTCGGGTAGGCGGAGATCCTGACGTTAAATATTTTGAGTCGGGCAGCGTTGTTTGCAATTTAACCCTGGCCGTCAATCGCCGCACTCGCAACAGTGAACAACCTGACTGGTTTAGCCTGGAAATTTGGGGCAAAACAGCAGAGATTGCTGCCAACTATGTGCGTAAAGGTAGCTTGATTGGAGTGACTGGGGCACTTAAATTTGACTCTTGGAAAGACCGCAGCACAGGGGCTGATCGCTCAAAACCAGTTATTCGAGTCGAACGACTAGACTTACTTGGGTCCAAGCGAGACAACGAAGCTTCTATGTCAGACGGATACGGCGACGAAGAATTTTAGGCGTTGCTGAATGCGGGTATGATTCACGGATCTCAATTCCCTCTGTAGGGTCATGGCAATGCCATGACCCTACAAAACTTCATATATCAGAGATCAGGGATGCTCCTGCGACGCGGGATCATCCCTGATCCTTATAGTGGGAAGAGAATAGTAGGAAAAGAGTAAGCTCACAGAACCCAAGGCTAAATTCTGTCGGAACAGATTGGTGTTGGTCAATCAGCTCATTCCCAAACTGTCGGGCACTAGCCCCTTAATCTGTGCTCTGATGTACGACTTCTGTACAGATGAGTACGTTATGCTACCTACAACGAATTGGTCAATGCTTGCTTTAATGTTTTAAGGGTGATCCTATCTAGAAGAGCAAACCTTGGTTAAAGGTGCGTTAGCGTTCATATCAGCCTTAGCCGCTTTAGCATCCATGCCTTTATGTCTTTAGATACTCCGCCTCAGCAGGGCGATCGCTCCCCCAAGGCAGAGTTACAGCAGCTTCAGCTAGAACAGCAAAAGATGCTGCTGAGCGTCATTACCAAAATTCGAGCATCGCTGGATCTAAGTACGATTTTGCAAACGGCGGTTGCAGAGGTTTGGCGTTTTTTGGCTCTCGACCGAGTCAGCGTGCTGCAAATTCCTCGCTCCAATCCAACTAAGGATTGGAACGCAGGGCAGTTTGTAGCTGAGGAGGTCGCTGCTGGGTTTAGCTCGGTCTTAGTAGTAGATGCCTCAGTTCGCTCTTTGAGTCAGTTTCTGTGGGCACAACACCACCCAAAACAAATTCCGCAGGGACAAATTCTAGCCATTGCTGATGTCAATGCTGCCAACCTGACAACAGCCGATTTGCAAACATTTAGCCACTTTCAAGTCCAGTCCAGTCTAAGCGTACCCCTTATGCAGGGCGATCGCCTGTGGGGGATCTTGTGTCTGCATCAGTGCATTACTTCCCGCCAGTGGCAAGCGGATGAAATTGAAGCGATTGAGCAAATTGTGACTCATCTTATCACAGCAATTCAGCAAGCGGAGCTATTGCGACATCAGCGCAATCTCAACAGCAAATACCTTGATACTGAAGCCGGAATGCATACGCTGTTTACAGCGACTATTACCCGTTTGCAGGCAGAAGTTCGCGATCGCCAACAGGCAGAAGCAGCCCTCCGCCAAAGTGAAGCGACCTATCGGGCCCTGCTTAATGCGATTCCTGATTTGATGATCAGAATGACTCGAAAGGGTATTTATTTAGACTTCATTCCAGCCAAAAATTTTGTCACCTTTAAGACACAGATGGAATGGCGAAACAAAAGCATTTTTGAGACGCTGCCTCCAGACCTAGCTCAGCTCCGAATGGCTAATGTAGAGAGAGCTTTGCAAACTTGCGAAACACAAATTTATGAGCATCAAATTTGTATTAACGGCAGAATTCAAGTTGAAGAAGTTCGGATTGTAGTCAGTGGTGAAGATGAAGTTTTAGTGATCGTGCGCGACATTAGCGATCGCAAACAAGCAGAGAATAAGCTAAAAGAATCGCAAGAATTTTTACAGCTAGTCATTAACAATATCCCTCAATGGATTTATTGGAAAGATCGCAACTCTGTTTATATGGGCTGCAATCGCAACCTTGCCCATGCCGTTGGGCTTGAAAAGCCTGATGATATTGTTGGAAAAACAGATTACGATTTTCCGATTCCTCAAGAACAAGCTGATCACTTTAGAGAATCTGATGCTTATCTAATTGAAACAGGAATAGCTGCTCTGCATGTAATTGAAACTATGTTCTTGGCAGATGGTAGCCAAATTTGGATTGATTCCAGCAAAATTCCGCTGTACGATGCTGCGGGCAATGTTGTGGGCATTCTTGGCTCTTACGACGACATCACAGAACGCCAGCAGGCAGAAGCAGCCCTGCGCCAGTCAGAGACTCAATTGAGACAGCAGGCGCTCGATTTAGAAAAGACTTTACAGGAACTCAAGCAAACACAGACCCAGCTAATTCAGAGCGAAAAAATGTCTTCGCTAGGTCAACTTGTCGCTGGAGTTGCTCACGAAATCAACAATCCTGTTAGCTTTATCTACGGCAACCTCGCTCATGCCAAAGAGTACACTCATAACTTGCTGGCGTTATTAAATCTATATCAGAAGCACTACCCCAATCCAGATTCAGAAATTCAAACTAAAGCAACAGCGATCGACTTAGATTTTTTAATCGAAGATTTGCCCAAGCTCCTAACTTCTATGAAAGTAGGTGCAGATCGAATTGAGAAAATCATCGCTTCTCTTCGCACCTTCTCTCATACTGACCAGCTAGAAACTAAGACAGTCGACATTCATGAAGGAATTGATAGCACCTTGATGATTCTACAAAATCGACTTAAAGCTCAACACAACCGACAGGCAATTCAAGTACTCAGAGATTACGGCGACTTGCCGTTAGTAGAATGTTACGCCGGACAGATGAATCAGGTTTTTATGAACATTCTGAGCAATTCAATTGATGCTCTAGAAGAGTGTTTAGCTCAGCTTGAAGCTGAATCAAATAGTTTTGCTCGAAATCAAAGAATTAAATCCTTCAAGCCTTTGATTCAGATTTCGACTCAAATGCTCAATGAAGACTGGATTCATATTCGACTTGCCGATAATGGACTGGGCATGGCAGAAGCCGTTCAAAATCGATTATTTGATCCATTCTTTACAACAAAACCCGTCGGTAAAGGGACTGGAATGGGACTTTCGATCAGCTATCAAATCGTCACAGACAGACATGGAGGAACACTAAAGTGCAACTCCTTCCCTGGGCGAGGAGCAGAGTTTGTCATCGAGATTCCGATTCAACAGCAAAGGAAATAGATTAACCTGTTAAGAATTCACTTAAAAACATTTTTGAAGGGTCAGGTACGGTAGAGCCGATTGGCATTGCCGTTAAGAATGGCGATCGCCCCCTCTTCTGCTTCTTTTGCAGTTAAGTCTCCGTCTTGAATGGTTTGCTCTAGCACCTCACCCAACACCGTTCGCCCCCATTTTGCTCCTAGATAATACAGTTCTGGAATCAGGTGAGCATCAGAGGAATACATCACTTTGCTCATAGGACTCAGCTCAATCAACATTTGCACCGTCTGCCGCATCCCGGCAGTACTCAAAAACGGCACAGCCAAGCCAAAATCGACATAAACGTGTGGATAGACCGCCGCCAGATAGCCTGCTTCACGCATAAAGGGGTAAGCGGCGTGGAGCAAAACGATTGGAGCTTGACGAAAACCTAGATCTTCTAACAGCGGTCGCAAGTGCAGCGGATTGGCTAGCCGTAAGTCCAGGTCAGGATCACCAAAACCTGTATGAAACTGCACGGGAAGCTGATATTGGTTGGCGATCGCCAATCCCTGGCAGAGCAAAAAGTCAATCAACGGCTTGTTCATCAACCGAATAGGCTGATCCGGAAATGCTTCTTTAATTGCATAGAACTGATCTTCTGCCAGATCGTAAGGAATGGGCTGAATGTCCAAACCTGTCCGATAAGCTGCAATGCTTTTGAAGCCCACAACTCCTTGGGGTGGCGGGTCAAGCTCACTGCGAAACCACTCCAAAAATATGTCGAAGCGGCTAACCTGGCTAATCAACTGCTCCGCCAAATATTCCAACCGCAGCAGCCGATGCACCGGAACAAACTGCTGATGCCACTCCGCAGGCAAAATTGTGTCTGGCAAAAATCCGTCGTCCAGCAAAATTGATTCTAAATTAGCAGCCTCAAAGCATAGCTTCGTTAGTGGTTCTAACCCTAGCTCTGTGCGACGTGCCAAAATCGCCGCTTCATCCGGTTCACAGTTGAGCAGAGCGGCAATGTCTCTGAGGCTGCGTCGATAGCAGAGAGTGTGTTGGGCGTGCTGGGTAAGGATCTGGGCATCATAGCCTTCGGTAAAAGCTGCTGCGTAGGGCATTTGGGCAAAAGCTTCTGAACGCACCAGGTTGTGGGCGTGCTGATCAATGGCTGGGATGCTTCCTAAATCCATTAGTAGCGCTCTAGCAATAGTTTGACTTCTTCTTCAAGCGTAAATTGCTTCATAGCTTCCCACTCAGCAGTGCGAACTGCAAGAAATGCCTGTGCCAACGCAGGTTCTAGTGCCTGAAGCAAAACTTCGTCTTGCTGGAGATGGGCGATCGCCTCTCCTAAATTTTCGGGCAGTCGATCAATCCCTCGCTGCTGGCGCTCTGCTGCTGGCAAGGATCCCGGATCGACCGAGATAGGTTCTCCGGGATCAAGTCTGCGTCGGATGCCGTCCAATCCAGCGGCGATCGCTGCCCCCAATGCCAGATAAGGATTAGCAGACGCATCTACCGTCTTTAGCTCAAAGTGGGTCGGACTGGGAGGCACAGGATTGCTGGGCACTCGCACCGCTGCTTCTCGATTGTCTACGCCCCAGCAGCGAAAAGCCCCACTCCAAAAGTGGGGCTGAAGCCGACGATAGGAATTGGGGCTAGGGGTCGTTAACGCCATCAGTGCAGGCAGATGATGCAAAATTCCGGCAACAAAAGCCTTAGCGATGGCGGAAAGTTCGCCCATTTCATTCACGTCGGGTAAAAGGTTTTGCCCGTCTTGCCAGAGGCTCAAGTGCAGATGACAGCCACTTCCAGCCTGATCCACAAAAATTTTAGGCAAAAAAGAAGCTCGCAACCCATGCCGCAATGCTACACCGCGCACCGTTTCACGAAAGGCAATCTGCCAGTCGACTGCCTGAAGCGCATGGGTATAACGAATAGAGATTTCGTGCTGTCCAGGACCCGACTCCGGATAGTAGCGCTCTACGGGGATCTTTTGGGCGATCAGGGCATCAGCGATCGCATCAATCACGGTCTGATTCAAATCCATCCCTAGCGTTGACGCAAATACCGTATGGTCTACGGGAATGGGTTTAGCATCTCGCTCAGCATTTAAACCAGCGGACTGGAGCAAATAAAACTCATTCTCAAATGCCGCTATGATTTCTAGCCCTTCCACCGCCGCTGCCGCAATCATTCGCCGCAAAAATCCGCGCGGGCAAAGCGCCCAGGGCACTCCATTTGTGACCAAATCACCCATTACACGAGCGTGTCCAGGCGCATAGGGCAAAGGGTTAAACGTAGACCAATCAGGCGCTAGCCATGCTTCTCCCACGGGACCTAAGCCGCTGCCAGGAGCAACAGCATCGTACATCACGGGGATCGCCTGCTGAGCCATTGAAATCCCAATACCGTGTTTTTGATGTTCTGCCAGAAATCTTGTGTGAAATGCCTTTCCCCGAATCACGTTGGCATTATCGCACCAGAGCAGTCGCACAAAGTGGACGTTCTGTAAGTCTAAATCTGGCAGTTGGTTTTCCATCGGCAGCCTAATCGCGATCGCGTCTATGCTTATCTCGTCCCCGGCGTTTTTCTTCGCGTTCTCTCGGTTCATCCGCTTCTTCAGTCCGATCAGCTTCAGTCTGCTCAATTTCAGTCTGATTGCTACTCTGTTCAGCTGCAGGTGACACTGAGGACGGAGGCTGTACTGAAGATGGAGGTTGCACTGAGGACGTTTGTGGTGCAGGTGTAGCTGGACTAACTACAGGAGCAGGAGACAAAACTCGTTGAACAATTAGCGGAATTGCAGTTGCACCTGCCAGCGAAATTGCACCAACGACCCCTCGTACAATTAGCCCTTTTAATTTTTGGCTGTCCTTAGGTTGGGAAGAACTTGAGTTTTCTACCATAAAAGCTTACCTGCTCTTCAGTGAATGTGGCGATCGCAAAAACTAGATCTTCGACGGATAACTCCCAAAGTTGTTGCTGGATCTGCTTCACCCATTACCAACGCTTTATAAAACTGCTACCCAAATAAAAAGAAGGGGAAGTTTGCCTTCCCCTTCTTGCCCAATTTTGCTAATTACCGAAATTAGTTGCCGCCGGACTGCACAGCTTTGTTGGTGATGTTAGTCTGCTGGGGAACCCGTCGCCAGCAGCCATCATCGCCTTGCACGTAGTCTTGCTTTACGGTATTCCAAGCAACTCGTTGAGCCGCGTTTTGATCCATTCCGTTTGACTCGGCGCTGTTAAAAGCTGCCACAAAAATTTGTGCTGAACCTTCTAATAGCTTGTCTTTTACGTCAGCTGGCAATTCATCTACTTGTTGATAAGGCATTTTTAATGCTCCTACTTTAATCTTTTGCCTTATCTTAAGAGGCTAATATCATCTGCTCCTCTTTCGGCTGGTAGAGAATGAAATCTCCCTACAGTAGCTATTTTGCGTTCATTCAGGCATTTCAGGCTTGAGCCAATGAGCAAATTCAGTGACAAAGCGATCGCTCAATATCGCTTCCCTAATTCGTTGAGTAAATCGAATTAGTTCAGTAATGTTGTGAATCGACAGCAAAGTGTATGCCAAGAGCTCCTGCGATCGCAGCAAATGACTCACATAAGCACGGGTAAATTGCTTGCAGGTATAGCAGGGGCAGGTTTCATCAAGTGGGCTAAAATCCTCTCGGAAACGATTGTTTCTCAGGTTCCAGCGATCGCCCCCCACCAGGGCGTTGCCATGCCGCGCCAAGCGAGTTGGGATCACGCAGTCAAATAAGTCAATACCAGCAGCGATCGCCTGTGCCATTTCCCGATAGGTGCCAACTCCCATCAGATAGCGGGGTTTCTCCTCTGGCAGTAAAGGAGTCGTTGCCTGCACAATTTTCTCGATTAACTCTGGCGGCTCACCCACACTGACACCGCCAATCGCGTACCCCGGCAAGTTCAACTTTGCCAGGTCACGAGCGGACTGCTGCCGCAAGTCAGGATAAACGCCCCCTTGAACAATTCCAAATAGCGCCTGATCTTGACGTTGATGAGCTGTGATGCAGCGTTCCAGCCAGCGGTAGGTACGGTCGGTTGCAGCAACAATCGCTTCCCGACTGGCAGGATAGGGGGGACATTCATCAAATGCCATGATCACATCTGCCCCTAGTGCATTTTGAATCTGGATTGAGCGCTCCGGAGTCAGGTGAATAATTTGCCCATCGCGGGGCGATCGAAACGTCACCCCCTCCTCGGAGAGCGATCGCATTTCGCTTAGGCTAAATACCTGAAAGCCACCCGAATCAGTCAAAATCGGACCACTCCAGCCCATAAACTGGTGCAATCCACCTGCCTGCTGCACAATAGCTTCACCGGGCTGAAGATGCAGATGATACGTATTAGACAAAATCATCTGCGCTCCAGTCGCCTGCAACTGGGCTGGAGTCAAAGTTTTAACATTAGCTAGCGTTCCTACCGGCATAAAGCGTGGAGTTTCTACCAAACCGTGAGGGGTTGAAAAAACTCCAGCCCTTGCTTGCGTATGCCGACAGCGACCCTGACACTGAAAAGAAAATCCCACGCCTAATTCATCAAAAGAAACTATAGCAATACTAAATGATTGCAGTTATTGGACAAAGGTCTAGCCTAGGCCTAACAACCGCAATCACTATCAAGAACCAATCAGGATTCTTATATCTTAGAGAGAGAAATTTTCTTCATCGTCAATTCGCACATCCCAATTGGCGGAAAGTACTTCGGCAACGACTGCTTCTAGGGCTGCAGCATTGAGACTCCGGGTGCTCTGTTCTTGAAGCGGATTGGAGAGTGGAATCAGCCGCAAAACGCTGCCGTCTTGCATTAGGTCAAAGCAGGGTTGCTCGTCAGGGACACGCTTAAGCTCCAAGTAATCAAAGCTCTGAACGTTGAGGTAGAGCGTATGGTTGGCTACAAGTGTTGACCGTTGAGGATCAGCAAACACTTCTAACACATACCCTTCGTCTTCCGCTAGCAGCTTGCCGTCTTGACTGTAGCTGTAATGAACCCGACTCAAGTCAGCCAGCAACCTTTGCATATCTTGCTTGTTGACGACGATGCCATTGTCAACAATGCAGGGGGCTGGCAATTTGGTGTTTCCAGAAAGTTGATCGTGACTCATAGAATGAAAAAGCCCTTGGTCTAGGAAGACCTCAGGTTTGCTAACAACTAAATGATGCAACTATTGAGGAGTTATCCCATTGAGGGGTTGTCTCCAGCACTGTCTAGATCAGAAGTAACAGCAGAATTCGCCTGGGCGAATCGCAGTTTGAACCATGAATCTGAAAAACAGCTAACTTATCATGCTGGGCTGGATACACTACTTCAGGACAAAGCGTTTCAGGAAAAAGCGTTTAACGAAGGATAAATTGGCTCTATTGCCCTAGCTTTGGTCGTTAGTAGTGAGAATGACGAACAGAAGGAAGACTAACAAGCAACGAAACCAGGAGAGAAAAAGTAGTGCATGAGACAATGTTATTCCAGGATTCTAGCCTACTTCTTAATGAAATTTACGGAACTTATCTTTGTGACACTCGTCTAATTGGATTTTTGAGATTTTCCTGTCGTCAGTGACTAGATTATGGCTCCCGCCCTGTACTAAAATATTCGGCCATTAGGCTGAATCCAACACATTAGCAAATAATTGTGGGAGATGCACAGTCTTGGAGATAGATAGTTTTGTCCGATAAACAGCCTTCAACGCAGTTGAACAGGCAAAGGTGGCGATCGCTCTCTAGCAAAGCAGTAGGATCTTTATCTAGCTTGGTTGCTGCGATTGCCTTTTACACCTGCATCCCCATTCCGATAACCGGAAAATTAGAATTTCAAAACGTCGCCCGACTTGCACCTCTGGTCGGGCTAATCATTGGCGGAATATTAGGACTTCTTCATCAAGGCTTGCATCTGCTGGGAGTGCCCGACCTGACCCGTAATGCCATCATCGTCATTGCCTGGGTCGCGGTCACAGGAGGGCTCCACCTGGATGGAGCAATGGATACGGCTGACGGGTTAGCTGTGTTAGATCGGCAGCGCCGACTTGAGGTGATGGCAGATAGTGCGACGGGTGCATTTGGCGCAATGGCGGCGATCGCCATTCTCTTGCTGAAAGTCACCGCTCTGAGCGATCTCACCGCCTGGCATGGACTGGCTTTGCCCTTGGCAGCAGGTTGGGGGCGATGGGGGCAGCAAGTGGCGATCGCCCGTTACCCTTATCTAAAGCCAACGGGCAAAGGAGCCTTTCACAAAGCTGCGATTCGCTCACTCAAAGATGTGATGCCCGGGTTTTGCTTGCTGTTGGGATTGAGTTGCATCCCTGTCTTTTGGGATTCTGCTCTGTGGGCTGTGACACTTGGCTCAGTGGCAGCAGGAAGTGCGATCGCTCTGCTCACCGCAGCCTGGTTCAACCGTCAATTAGGAGGACACACAGGCGATACCTATGGAGCAGTCGTAGAGTGGACAGAAGCCCTGTGGCTAGTCGTGTTCACAACCCTGCAAAGCTGATCCAGGAAAGGAATTTGAACGGACCTAGATACGGATCTAGATATAGTTAAGATGGATAACGGGTTAAGTCCATAGCCTGAAATCCCAAGTTTTTTGCCCCCGGTCTTCCACTCTATAGATTCATGACTTCCGACTGTGATCGCTCAGCACCTAATTCATTGACAGCCTGCTCCCAGTCTCTCGGCTTGCCCCAAGTCCAACGACATGTCTTTATATGTGCCGATCAAACTGTGCCTAAGTGCTGCGATAAGGCGGTCAGTCTAGTTGCTTGGAATTATCTCAAGCAGCGGTTGAAAGAAGTAAAACTAGATGTGCCAACTAGCGATCGCCCAACCTGTATCTTTCGTACCAAAGCCAATTGTCTGCGCGTGTGTCAGCAAGGTCCAATTATGGTTGTCTACCCGGATGGAGTTTGGTATCACAGCGCCAACCCAGATGTGATTGAGCAGATTATTCAAGAGCATTTGATCGGCGATCGCATTGTGTCAGAGTACGCATTTCTAGTCCATCCTTTGCCTGAATCAGCCCAAGTTTCTGGCTCTGAACCGAGTAAGTGATAAAACTTAGAAAATTCCTGTTTTAAGTAGCACCTTCCCATAGGCTTAAAAAGCAAAAAATTATCTTATAAGGTAACTTATTTCCATATCCGGTAATTTATTTCTTTATATGGAAATAAATTGCCGGATATAAAAACCTGGAAATTAAAAAAATAAGAAAAATTGGGTGATGGGCTGTTGCAACCCGACAAAATGAAGGGCAGCATATTGAGGGAAGGGTCGAAATAAACCGAACTCTTCTCAAGCAAGCTCAAAAGTCCTGTGAGAACACCAAATACTCTGTCTGTAAGTGTTACTCTTGACCTATGCGTGGCGAGTAGTAAAGCATGAAGGAAACCAGTGCCGGAGATCATAAACAGCTTTTGCTGATTGATGATGATCCGAATCTAATTTTGTTAGTCAAAGACTACCTGGAGTTTCGTGGGTATGAAGTGATTACGGCTGAGAATGGTCGTGAAGCACTGGAAGTGCTAGAGAATGCTACTCCGGACATGATCATCTGTGATGTGATGATGCCTGAGATGGACGGATATTCGCTGGTCGAGCATGTGCGAAAGGACGCACGGACAAGCTGGATTCCAGTGCTGTTTTTGTCTGCTAAGGGACAAAGCCAAGATCGGGTCAAGGGTCTAAACACCGGAGCCGATGTCTATATGGTGAAGCCGTTTGAGCCAGAAGAACTGGTGGCTCAGGTTGAGTCTTCTCTAAAGCAGGCTTCACGGCTGATTCAGCACCAAAACAAGGGAACAGATAGTGGACCTAAAATCCAAGTTCCATTTGATGTGGAGTTGACTCCAACCGAGCTAAGAGTGGTGCAATTTGTGGCGCGCGGTATGGCAAATCGTGAAATTGCTGAAGAGCTAAATGTGAGTCAGCGAACGATTGAGAGCCACGTCAGCAATATGCTAGGCAAAACCGGGTTACACAACCGAACGGAGCTGGCTCGTTGGGCGATCGAAAACAGCATGGCTTGAGCCAGGGCATAGCCCTAAAGTGAACTGATTAAAAAGACCGAGCAAGCAGCAGGACAACAAACCTGCTATTTTGTCAGGTCGGCTTGAATTTGATCGAAAACTCCACCCTCATCAAAGAATTTTTGCTGAACGGTATTCCACCCTCCCAGATCTGCGATTGTAAACAGATTGGTGACAGGAGGAAACTGGTCAGCAAATTCTGTATTGATGGCTTCATCTACAGGACGAAAGCCAAACCGCGCAAATTCTCGCTGCGCTGCTGGGGTAAAGAGAAACTGAACAAAGGCTTCAGCGACTTCACGGGTACCGTGCTGATCGACATTGGCATCAATGACTGCGACCGGATTATCAATCGAGATGTTAGTTTCAGGAACTAGATAAGAGATGTCCTGTCCGTTTAGTTTTGCCAGGATGATTTCGTTTTCGTAGTTAATCAGCACATCCCCCTGCCCTTGCTGAAAGAAAGCGTCGGTTGCTTCGCGGGCATCCCTAGGCAGGATAGGAATATTTTCAAAAACCTGTGTGGTGTAATTGAGGGCAGTCTGTTGATCGCCGCCCGCTTGTGTGATCGACCCCCACAATGCCAGGAAATTCCATCTAGCGCCTCCTGAGGTGCGTGGGTTGGCGGTGATAACGCTGACATCAACCTGGGCCAAATCCGCCCAGGTTGATATTGATTTAGGGTTACCGCTGCGGGTGACTAAGGCGGCTACAGACTGATGAGCGATCGCCCCATTCGGCACTCGATCTTGCCATCCCGGTTGGATCAACCCTGCTGCTTCAATTTTCTCAACGTCCAGTTCTAAAGCCAGGTCTACAATATCTGCTGGCAATCCTTCAATTACCGCTCGGGACTGAGTTCCTGAGCCGCCGTAGCTCTGGTTAAACACTACCTTTTGCTGGTGCTTCTGTTCCCAATCTGCGGCAAACAAGGGCATGATTTCTCGATAAGCAGCCTCCGTAACCGCGTTGGATACCAGCGTGAGTTCGACAACGTTGCCATTGTCAACGACGGAACAGGCACTAAATCCAGTTGAAACGAAAGCTAAAAGTAGGCTCAGGACAAAGCCGGTCGAGAGGAAAGAGAGGAATCTTTGAGGCGATCGCCCCTTTAACCTTGCAGCAAGTCGTTGTAGAGATGAGAAAAGCACAGTTAACCGACTGGAATAGTGTACTTGTAGCTACAAAGTTGAATGGTACACCAAAAATTCCAACACGGGTGAAGGCATCCTCTTCAGGCATCCTCTTCAGGCATCATCCAGGGAATGGAACATTGAATTTGGGTGAGAGGGGCAGCGATCGCAGCATCTTCTGAAACGTGTGCTGGTCGTGTAAACACTTCTAGTCGACCGTTCATCTTCTCGATTAAGGACTGGTTGACTAGCAAAGATAGCCCAAAGGAAGGTTTAATAGGCTTCTGTGAATTAGAGGCAGGGAGCTTCGTTGACGGGGACACTCCTTCAGGCTCAGGGCTGGACTGCGATGGGTTAAGTAGCTCGCTCCATAAGTGGTCTGGCCGCTGATCTTGAATCTGAATGTGAACCTGTTGAAGCTCTGGAGCAACCTGAGTGGTCAGTCGAATGCTGCCCTCCATCACTTGAGAAACGGCTGGATCGACTAGATTGACTAGAACTTGCCTGAGCCAGCGCGGATCAGCCAGGACGTAAGTTTCTGGATCGGGAGGGTCAATTTCTAGCCGCAATCCGCGATCTTGAATTTGCAGGTGGGTGAGCGCATGAACTTCTTCGAGCACGTCTGCCAATTGCAGCGGCTGAATTTGCATTTCGTAGGTGCCGTGCTGCACTTTAGCAATGCTGATTAATTCATCCAACAGTGCCAACATCTTCGAGGCAGACGCTTGCGCTTGAGCGATCGTTTCTCGCTCCTCCTCTGGGCTGTCACATAGATCGGACAGGATCAGCTGATGCAGGCTAATGATGTTGTTGAGGGGCGATCGCAACTCATGGGAAGTGCGTGCCAAAAACCCTGCTTTGAACTGCCCCATCTCAACTGCCATGTGGTACGCCAGCTGAGTTTGCTGAAGTTGAGCAAGTAGTTCTTGCTCCGGCAGATTCTTTTGCTGAAAATTATCCTCCGGCAAATTTATCCCTCATGTTTCATGCTTCATCTTTCCCAGGCTACCCCGTTGCCAATACCTTCTGCCACGCCAATTTTGCGGCTCCTACGATCCCTGCTTTGTTGCCCAACTGAGCTGACAATAGCTGTAGACCCGTGCGGGAACTGGGCAAAACTCGACGCTCAACTTCCGCTAGCGTCGCAGGAAAGAAGTATTCAGCACTCGCGCTGATACCGCCACCGATGATTACCGCTTCGGGCGTGAGGACATAGATCAGGCTCGCTAGACCTGCTCCCAAATGGCAACCATAATCTTGCCAGAAGGCGATCGCTTCAGCATCTCTGGCTTTGGCTCTGCGACCTAGCTCATCAGGCTCTAGCCCCGTGCGGCGACGAATGGCTTGAATCGAAGCGTACTGTTCTAGAGAGCCACGATTGCCGCTATTGCATTCTGGCCCGTCCATGTTGAGCGTCACCAGTCCTAGCTCCCCAGCGGTGCCATGATGTCCAGTAAACAGTTTGCCATCTAGAATCACGGCTCCGCCAACACCCGTTCCTAGCGTCAGCAAAATCAGATTGCGAAAATAGCGACCTGATCCCAGCCAAAATTCTCCTAATCCAGCGCAGTTGGCATCGTTGGCAAGGGTAGTCTGAATGTTGAGTTTCGACTCTAGCCAGTCTGCTAATGGAATATCGTGCCAACCCTCCAGGTTAATGGCGACTCTGGCAATTCGCCCTTCCGCATCGGTCGGGCCAGGAGTGCCAACACCGATCGCCCCACTTTGCCCCAGCGGATCAATTTGGGCGATCGCATCTACCATTGCTGCCAGTACTAGTTCTGGATAGGCGGGCTGTGGAGTCGGCACAGTCAAAGTTTGAAGGCAAGTGCCATCCGCCCCAAAGCGTCCCAGTTTAATCGCTGAACCACCTAAATCAACCCCAATAACGTGTTGACAGGAATGCTGGCAATCGGCGGCGTTCGGATTCCCCATATTTTGAGCTACTCAGTGCAGTGGATTGGTTAACTTGCGGCTTACATGACTGCCAATTATACGGGGAGGCTAGGGGTTGTTAATACTTCGTTGAAAACGGAAATTAGGAATTTTGTGGAGACTTTGAGTTCTTAATTCTTTTGGCTCCAATTTTCTCGCCGTAGTAATGGATTGACCCATTCATTCAGTCCTTCGCCAATGAGGGAAAGTCCTACCACTAGAAGGGTCAATGCCAAACCGGGGAATAGGGCTGTCCACCAGATTCCGGTAGGTAGAGCATCCAATGCCTGACGCAGGTCGGAACCCCAGTCGGGGGTGGGTTCAGGTAGTCCCAAACCAAGAAAACCAAGGCTGCCCAGTGTGAGAACAGCATCAGCGGCGTTCATCGTAAACAAGACAGGAACGCTTTGAATCACATTAAAGAACAGATAGCGGGATAAAACCGCCCAGGTTGAAGCTCCCATTGCCTGGGCTGCTTCAATGAAAACTTCGGTTTTAACGCTGACCGTGTGGTTGCGGACAACCCGGTAATACAGCGGAATGTAGGCAATGCTGATGGCGATCGCCGCATTCAACACCCCTCGCCCCACAATAAACGCTAGCGTTACTGAAAGTAGGAGTCCGGGCAAGGTGTAGATGGTATCCATAAGAAACACCAAGACCCGATCAAGCCTGCCGCCCAGATAGCCACTTAACATTCCCAGCGGAACCCCGATCGCCAGACTCAGCGCCGTTGCTAAAACCACCACCAGCACTGCCGATTGCGCCCCAAATAGCACCCGTGAGAAAACGTCGTACCCTTGACGACTGGTGCCAAACCAATATTCAGATGAGGGGGGCTGGTGTAACGGATTCGTCAACGTTTCGGTTGGGTTTCGCAACCAGCCCCAAGATTCCATCATTGGCGCAAAGAGCGCGACCGACAAAAATAGCAAGGTAATAACGATGCCCACCCACATCATCTGAACGGAAAGACTGGGGTTTTGGGAGGCTTGGAGGAATCGGGGAAAGCGGAGCCTGGTGGGAGTCATTAGGGAGTAAGGAAGGGGCTAGGGGTTGGGGCTAGGGAAGATTAGGGTTGCTTGTGGGTAGTGCGTCGCCACTGTAAAACTGCTCCAAGGAACATGAGGGCGATCGCCATTGTTGCACCAGTTTTAGCGTTCGGGTTACTGAGTAAGCTTTGAAGAGAGTTTTGTTCTGGATTAGAGATTGACCAGAGCTTGATTGTACCGTCTTCACTGGCTGTTACTATGTACTGCCCGTCTAGTGAAAAGTCAATGTACTCCACACCCTGAGTATGTTCAGTAATCTGCTGTTGAAGGCTGAAATCAGAGACGCGGTAGAGTCTGAAGCCAAAGTTTTCGTTGGGGTCTTGACGTTCCGAGCCGCCGCCACCCGTAGCGAGATATTTCCCGTCGGGAGAGAAGGCAACGGCTTCTACCAAAGAGGTGCCATGCTCTAGCTCGGCGATCTGTTCGCCTGTGTCAAAGCGAAAGACTTTAGCGACATCTTCATTACCATTAGCAGTGGCGATTAACTCTCCATCAGGCGAAAGGCGAACAGACTTAACCGAGCCGCCATTGTTTGCCGCCCGGACAGTTCTGACTAGGCGACCGTCCGAGGCGCGAGAAATTTTAACGGTGCGATCGGCTGAACCTGACAGGACATACTCACTATCTTGGGTGAAGTCGATGGAGTTGATGTCCCTACGGTGCGAGATGCGATCGCCATATTGCAAAGACCAATCGCCAGGGTCATACATCTTTACCTGACTGTTGTTGCCGTGACTGGGGGCAGCAAAAAACTGTCCATTTGGAGAAAAAGCAATTCCATCTGCGCCATCTCCTTCTAGAGTGGTGAGAAGGCTACCATCCCTGGCTCGATAAATTTTAATGCCGTCAGTATTGCCTGAAACCGCGATTTGCTCACCGTCGGGTGAAAAGAAAACTGCTTCAACTTCGCCCTGTTTGTCATCGAGCGAACCGTCCCAGTAAACCCCTTCCCAAACCAGGGAGCCATCCGCAACGCGCCACAGCCGAAATTTACCGTCTCCTCCACCTGAGACAATAAACTGACTATCTGGAGAAAATTCTGCGGTTTCTGAAGTTCCAGCTTCACCACGCGGATCGGCAGCAGCAGTCCACACGAGCGTCGGTGGAGGAATTTCTGCTTCTGCACTGGCGATCGCTTGATCTTTGACGGTTAATGCTGAGGCAGCAAGAACGCCTAGACCAATCCAAGGAAGCAGCCAGCCCAAATTTTTTTTAAACTGCATGGATGTTTTATCTTTTTGGAAGCTTATTCGTAGAGACGCAATTCCATCGCGTCCTTACTGGGGCATCTATGACCGAAACAATTTTTGGTTTCTGCCATCGTGCCTGTTTAAGTCAGCCCCAAGATAACTCATCCAAAAAGTACTGGCATCTCAACGATTTGCCCTAGGATCAAGGCTGTCACGCAAACCATCCCCCAGCAAGTTAAATGCTAGAACAATCAGAGTAATTGCTAAACCCGGAAACACAATCGTCCAAGGAGAGGAGAGGGAATAACCGCCTCGAAACGAATCTGACAGCATCGTGCCTAGCTCTGGTGTCGGTGGTTTTGCACCTAAACCCAGAAATCCTAAACCAGCCGCCTCCAGAGTTGCCGTACCTAATGCCAGAGTTGCCTGCACGATAAGAGGAGCAAGACTGGCTGGCAGGATGTGGCTGATGATGATGCGATCGGAAGTTGCGCCAAAAGCTCTGACGGTTTGGACAAAATCCTGTTCGCGTAGAGACAGCACCATGCTGCGGGTCAGGCGAATGAAAATTGGAATTTGGACTACGCCAACCGCAATCATGACGCTAGGGAGGCTAGGTCCGGTGACGGTGACAACAGCGATCGCCAGCAAAGTGGGTGGAAAAGCCAGCAAAATGTCTGTAACCCAACCGATCACAGTCTCCAGCCAGCCTCGAAAGTAGCCTGCGACCATTCCTAAAAAAGTGCCAATCAGCAAACCTGACCCCACCGAAATCAAGCTAATCGTTAGCGAGATGCGAATGCCGTACCAGATTGCCGTTAACATATCCCGCCCTAACCCATCTGTGCCCAGCCAAAATTCCAAATCGGTTGGGCTGAGGCGAGAGGCATAGTTTCGTGCTGTCGCAGCATCATAAGGACGAATCAGCGGAGCCAGCATTGCCAGCAACAGCAACGCCGCTGTGAGAAATAACCCAATTCTGCCAGAACTGGATTTAAGGAACTGGCGATAAACGCGCTGTAAAGGTTTCGATGCAGCCTGTGTGGAGACTTCAGGGGAAAGGGTTTCCATGAGTAGAGGGGCTAGGGACTGGGGACTAGGGGCTAGGGGTTGGAGGCTAGGGGTTGGGGGTTGGAGACTAGGGTTATTATTTGTATTGGATTCTGGGGTCGAAGAAGGCGTAAGAGAGATCGACCAGGAGGTTGATCAGGACAAAGGTGATGGAAACGAAAACTACACCTCCTTGAACAACCGGATAGTCTCTGGCGAGAATGCCGCCGTAAATCCATTCGCCGATGCCGGGCCAGGAGAAAATGGTTTCGGTGAGGACGGCGCTGCTGAGCAGGGTGCCAAATTGCAGCCCAATGATAGTGATTACGGGTAAAAGGGCGTTCTTGAGCGCATGTTTGAGAATGACCCAGCGTTCTAAGAGGCCCTTTGCTCTGGCGGTGCGGATGTAGTCTTGGGACAAGACTTCTAGCATGGCGCTGCGGGTGAGCCGAGCGACGATCGCCAAAGGAATGGTGCCAAGGGCGATCGCAGGCAAAATCAGGTGAGCCAAAATATCTCTCAGCGCAGTAAAGTTGAACCGCAATAGCGCATCCAGCACATAAAAGCCCGTGATCGGCTGAAAGCCAAACCCTTCACTGATGCCAATTCGTCCGCTGGGCGGCAGCCAGTCTAGATTTACCGCAAATAGGTAAATCAACAGCAATCCTAACCAGTAGACAGGCATAGAAACGCCGACCAGCGAAACCGTCATTGCCAGGTTATCTACCCAACTGTTTTTGCGAACTGCGGCAATAATTCCTGCTGGCACTCCAACCAAGATTGAGAACAGCACAGCGGAGGCCGTTAATTCAAAACTGGCTGCCCAACGTCGTCCAATTTCAGCGGCGATCGGAATTCCGGTGACGATGCTGTTACCAAAATCAAGCCGCAGCACGCTTCCTAAAAAAGTGAAGTATTGAATGGGCAACGGTTCGTTTAACCCCATTTGCTCTCGAAAGGCAGCGATCTGGTCAGGCGTTGCCCTTTCTCCCATTAAAAACACGGCTGGGTCACCGGGAATTGCATGGAGCAGGGTAAATACGAGCAGGGTAATTCCCAGAAATACGGGCACCAGTCCGAGCAGTCGTCTAACGATGTATCGCAGCATGATTAGCTATTTGCTAGCAAAAACTCCAAGCGTGAAACTGATTGCAAGAAGCGAAAGATAGGGAGCAGCAAATTTTGGTGTTGCTGAATGTGAGTATGATCCACGGGCATTGATCCCACCTGTAGGGGCGTTTCGCGAAACGCCCCTACGCAATTCATAGCCCAAATCAGCAATGCCCAAATTTTTAAGGGCGCAGCATTCGGCAGCTCTGCTCTGCAATAGAGCTTTTGCCTGAATGCCACGCCCCTACACTGCTTCATCACTCCTCCGTCCTGAAGGCGCTGTTCCCTAAAAGGTTTATTCCTTGCTAACCGTGTTGAAGGGTTCAGATCCTAAGGGGCTAGGGTTCCAACCCTGGATGTTGGTGCGCTGTGCTAGGAGGGGCTGTGAGTGAACGATGGGAATTCGCACAACTTCGTCGTAGAGAATTTTGTCTACTTCAGCGTATGCCTGTTCCCTTGAGCCCTGGTCGTCTTCGGCACGAGCCTGATTGAGTAGCTCAATGACGCGATCGCTTTTCCATTCACCGATATCAGTGGTGCCACCTGGTCCAAAGTGATAGTAGTAGAAGTTATCAGGGTCACCATAGTCGCCTGTCCAACCCAACATGAAGGATTGAAATCCGGGTGGCTTTTTGCTGTCTTCGATGTAGACAGCCCAGTCTTTGGTTTGTAACGAGACGTTAATGCCGATCGCACTCAGGTCAGCCGCAAATGCTTCAGCGATCGGTTTGGGCGTAGGAAAGTAAGGACGAGAAACAGGCATGTAGTACATTTCCAGGTCAAAGCCATCGGCGTAGCCCGCTTCACTCAACAGTTGCTTTGCCTGTTCTGGATCGTAAGGATAAACTTCCAGGTCGTTAGCGTTGAAGTTTTCCATAGAAGGGGGCAAGAAGTGCGGATCAGATACGCCGAGTTCGCCCCAAAAGGCACTAACGATTTCTGGACGGTTGATTGCTAAGGCGATCGCCTTCCTCACCCGTACATCTGCTAATGGCTCAAAGCCAGTATTTAACCCCAAATAACCGACATTAAAAGATTCGCGGAAAACTGCTTCTAAATTATCGTCGCCTTCAATTTCCTGAAGCTGGTCGGGCGCTAGCTCTACCGTAAAGTCAATGCTTCCGGCTCTCAGCTCAGCCAATCGGGTCGAGGGGTCAGTGATAAAGCGGACAACAAGCTGCTCTTCAGCGGGTGCTCCATCCCAATACTCAGGGTTGGCTGAGAGAATGACGCGATCGCCCGATCGCCATTCGTCCAAAACGTAAGGACCAGTTCCCACTGCGGTCGATCCAGGAGTTCCATAATCTGGTCCAGCTTCCTCGATCGCGGTCGGGCTAGCAATGCCAAAATAACCAGAACCGATCGCCACCGGGAAAGCAGCAAACGGCTGATTCAAAACAAACTCGATGGTGTAGTCATCCACTACATTTAGGGACACTAGTGAAGAGGCTTCGTCTCCTTTAAAGCCGCCAAATAAACCGGGCCAGATTTCGTATCCTCTGCCCGCATCGCGATATCCGGTTGGACTAGCCGGGTCCCACCAACGCTCAACATTAACTCTGACTGCCTCCGCATTAAAAGGAGTGCCATCATGAAACGTTACCCCTTCCCGTAGCGTAAATGTCCAGGTCAAACCATCCTCTGACGCCGACCACTCTGTGGCTAAACCTGGGACGGGAGAAGTGGTTCCTGGCTCAAAGTGAACCAGGCGATCGTAAATCTGTTCGTGTACATAAATTGAATTGTTGTCCGTGATATTGCCAGGTTCGAGGTTGGCAGGTTGTCCTCCCAGCCCAAACACAAGTGCCTGCTGTTCTGAAGATGCGGCAGGGCTGCTTGCTTCTGGAGAATCAGTCGCGTCTGGAGAGCCACCACAGTTTGAAAGAACTATGGTTAGAGCAAACACCATGCTAAGGGGTTTGCGGAAAAATAAAGTACCCATTACTGTGGAACAATAGTGATGTCCCATTTGGGCAATGTTTCAGAACGTTGCCAGAAGGGTAAGTAGTCTTCTAACTCGTGTT
>NZ_JACJPC010000074.1:0-7628 GCF_014695875.1 Leptolyngbya sp. FACHB-541
ACCAAAGTTCATTGCCTGACCCGGGCCTCCCGGAACGTTGCTAGAACGGCGGAATAAGAAGAATAGACCGCCAATCAGCAACACTGGGAAGATCAGATTGCCCAGCAAGCCCCAAATTGCGCCATCGTTGCGGGGTGGATGAGAGTCAAAGCTGATGCCTTCACTTCTCAAACGAGCTACGAGGTCAGGCGCATTTCCAGGAAGATCAACGCGTAGCCGCTGTACCCGGTTATCGAGTTCGGGGTCAACTGCTTCCACGATCGCTGTCCGGCCACCTTCATACAGGTCAACACTGGTAACGCGATCGGCTGCCAAATACTCCAGGAAACGACCATAGGTCATGCGGGTGCTGGCGGTGTTTCGACTCATATCCGCTGCAACAGGGGAGAAAGCACCTTGCCAAAAGAAAAATCCAATGACGAGGGCGGGTAGCGTCCAGAGAAGAATGACTCTCCAGGAAAGTTTCATAACTTGATTAGCCTCTATATACAAATAAAGTAGTCAAATCCGTTGCAGACAGAGGATTGCTGCCTGGATAGAGTTTTTGAACAAATACGATATCGCTAACCTCAGTCTAATCGCTAACTCAGCTTGCGATGGAATGCAGCTTTGAAAGCCAGCAGTTAAACATATCGAATATTTCTGAGAGCGAATCTTAACTAAATTTAACCTAATTAGAGGAATTAGAGCAACCAATGGAATTCGCCCGTTTGGAGATTGGTAGAGTAAACCAAAAGGCGCTGCCCTGTCCAAGACTGCTATTGACCCCAATTTTGCCCCCGTGAGCGGTGATGATTTGCCGACAAACGTACAGTCCTAACCCTAGACCGGGGACATAGCGTGATCGCCCTCTCTGGGGATACAGTTCAAACACAAAGGGACACTGCTCAGATTGAATTCCTAGCCCACTATCTTGAATCGTGCAGCGCAGCATTCCGGCTTCTACATCAGCCTTGAGAACTAGCTCAATCCCAGGAGGATTGTGTTTAACCGCGTTGGTAATCAGATTGGTGAATAAGCGCCAAAGCTGGTCGGAGTCAGCGCTGACGGGCGGTAAATCAGGCGAAATTAAGTTTTTGAGTGTCACCTGATTTTTGTTAAGCAGTGGCTCTAAATTCACCAGGACGGACTGCACGAAGGGTTCTAGGTAAAGCGGCCGACAGTGCAAGACGAGGCAGCGCATTTCGGTGTCGTGCGCTTCAACCAGAGAACTCAGCAAGTTAAGCTGGCGATCGCTCCCCTGCCACATTCGCTCCAAAATTAAGCGGTTGACCGGTATCTCTTCCCCTGCTTGGTTGAGTAAGTTCTTCAATAGCATCGAAGCACCCATTACGGGAGTTCGCAGGTCATGGGTGATGGTATGTAAAAACGCCTGTAGCTGTCTGCGCGATTCAAACTCGTTGCGCTGCAGTCGCTCGTATAGAAAAACTGCTAGATCGCAGATAAAGCAGAACCAGAACAGGTAAAGAAATATGCTGGCATGGTAGATCGGTTCCCCACCTACGGTAGTTGATCCTAGCGCCAGGTTTACGCCGATGTAATATCCCAGTGCTCCAACCTGGGAAACAACATGCAACCACCAGCGCACGGGGATTAGAGCCGCTTGCACCAGCAAAATCACACAGAGGCTCAAAATGTCTATGTAAACTGAGCCGTAGAGTGTCCCAATGATTTGCGGAACTAACGTCACCGACCAGGAAAATCCTAGAAAAATCAGATTGGGGTATTGCTGTCCAAACTTAGTGGAGTGGAGTGCCAGCAAGAGACACAGGCTCAGCCCCATGAACACAAAAACTGGAAAAATCAGCGCTCGATGGGCGGCAGGAAACTCAGCAAATTCAGAGGGCAGGAAGACCGCCATGTGCCCATAGCCAGCAGCAACCGTCAGGATATAAGTCAGCGTTAGCCAAAGGCTCAGTCGCAGGCGACCAAGGAGCAAATTTTCTTGCCAGGACTCATAATTCGCAGACTCAGAGGAGGGCTGGATATTGCCCAATAGAGCCGTTAGCGATCGCCCAACTCTTTGTTGCGCGTCCTGACCCATCGACTTAACTCGCTGAACCAGGGTGAGGGGTGATCGCATTGACCTGGCATCATCCAATTCAGGGTCAGCGATTGCGGCTGATTTGACTAGAGGCAAGGTGAACCAGACGGTTGTGCCTTGCTGAGGAGAGCTGTTAATTCCAATGTGTCCGCCGTGTGCTTCGATAATTTGACGGCAGAGCGGTAGCCCTAAGCCCAATGAGTCAGAGCGCCTTCTAAGCTGCAAGTCAGCAAACAGGCGATCGCCCCGCTGAGGCATTCCGATGCCGTTATCATGAACCCAACAGTAAACTGTGTCTGACCCCGCCAAACTGTTCTTTGGCTTAGCATTGAGCGTCAGGGTTACTCCAGGTGGGTTATGTTCGATCGCATTGGCAATTAAGTTGTTGAAGACTCGCCAAAGCTGAGTTGCATCTGCGCTGACAGGTGGTAAATCCTGAGGCAGCCGATTCATAATAGTGACCTGTCTTCGGGCTAACAGCGGCTCAAAATCTGCTAGCACAGCTTCTACCAGGTCACTGAGTTGTAAAGGCTCTTTCTTGCAAATGCAGGGTTTGCGGTGGGTATGAGCTTCCAATAGGGAATTGATCAGCTTAAGCTGGCGATCGCTCCCCTCCAGCATTCTTTCTAAAGTTTGACGGCTGACCGCAACCTGCTCACCCAACTGATCGAGCAGCGATCGCAACAGCAACAACATTCCGGTTACTGGATTTCGCAGGTCATGCGACACCGCATGCAGAAAAAAACGTAACTCTCGTTGAGCATGGAATTCGGCTTTCTGAAGTTGCTCGTATAAATAAACTGCCAGATTGCAGATTAGGCAAAACCAAAACACATACACCCACACCACCAAGCAGGCGTAAACAGGTTTGCCATCAATGGTGATTCCCAGTGCGGAATTGACTCCAAAAAAATAAATCAGCACCCCTAGCTGGGCAACCAAATGCAAAAACCAGCGCACCGGAATCAACGTCGCCTGGATTAGAAATGCCAAGTTCCAGGCGATCAGATCTGGGTTAGCAACGCCGTTGAGCGTGGCCACAATCTGCCCAACCAGTGTGATTGACCAGGACAGGCACAGAAACAAAACACCTGGATGGCGACGCCCTGCTTGAGTGTTGGAAAAGACAACGCAGGACAACAGTGACAGCAGCATTGCCCCTTCCAGCGTCAGCACCAAGCGGTAAGGGACGAGATGACTTGCTTTAAATGCTTCTGGGTTGACTACAAAACTATAAAAATCTAGAGCAATGAACGTTAACAGACAAGGAACTGCTAGCCATAGCCCCAGGCGCAGCCGACTCAACATAAAGCGGTTTCGCCATGCTTCGTAGCCTGTCAATTCAGAGGCAGGTCTAGGTTGCTTGACCCGAGGCAACCCCTCCTGAACGAGCAAGGCGATCGCCGCTCTACCCGTCGATACCCAACTTCTCAACTGGGATGCCATAGGAGGCAATTCCTCGTAACATAAAACTGCTTACTTGAATAGAAAACATGAATCAAAGCAGGCGATCCGCACCCAAGTCGGTGCTTACACAAGAGCTACTTCCAACATCTAATGCTACTGGGCAACAGAAAACAATCACCTCCCCCTGCTGATTCACCCGTTAGGGGGATAAACAGGGGTATTTTGTCCCCGACTGTCCCCAGCCGCAATTCTTATCTACCGACTGTCGGTTTTACTAGCTGTCGGTTGTGTTGACTGTTGATTTTACTGACTGTCGCTGATGCGAATGACATAAGGGTGATAGCTGTCGCGATTGTAGGAGCCAACCCACACCTCATAGTCGCCTGAAAGCCACTGTCCAGCAATTCCAGGGTTATTGCTCTGGTAATCATCATTGCACCAGCTTCCGCCTGGTCCGCGCACAACCAGAGTAGTATCTTCAGGGCTTTCAATCTGGATGCTGAGATAGCTGAAAAACTCAGTCAGTTGAATCGTATGATCGGGCTGCTCATCCACAAAACCAGCGCAAGGACCAGTCGCAGTTTCAGTTCTACCTGCAACGTTGCGGGCCGTTAACGGCCCGCCGCTAATTCCGCGAATCGTAGTGGGATCGGGAGAAAAGTCAGGGCTTAGGGTGACGTTTTCAAAAATCGAGATAACGGGAGCCTGAATCTGCTGAGCGTAAACAGGAACATCCACTGATAGCCCAGTGACCAAAATGCCAGTTGTTAAAACTGTAGTGGATAGCCTGGATCTTGGGTTCAGCCCATAGATTTTCATTCTAGTGATGATAAAAAGTTAGGGATTAAGTGTTGTATGACGGCACTATTGGTCAAATATCAGTCTGATTTGACAAATCTTTGAGCCTCGGAACTGTCATAGACCTCTCTGGACGTTAACTAGGTTAGGCAAGTTCCAAATAGAACTGCTTGGCCAACTTTTACCACAGAACTTTTACGGAGTGAAAGTAGGGGGCAAACGTTCGTTTGCCCCCTTACCGCAGTCAGTCGCTACTGCCAAACACTTTTCTAGGCAGTTCTAAACAGTCAAATTTCTAGACGGTCAAAGCCAAAGCGCTCTTTAGCCGAAGCTGGTCCAGATTGTGTTGATGTAGCAGTAGCCAGGATTGAATCAGATCGGGACCCTGCATGTCGGTCGTCAAGGCGGCCCGGAGCGATCGCATCACCAGTCCTTTCTTCAAATTTTCTGTCTTGACCACCTGTTTGATGATCTCCTGAGCAGAGGCTTCTCCTAGGTCAATAGACTCCGACAAAGCGGTCAAAACAGCCTGCAGTGCGGTTGCAGTACCTTCTTGCCGCAGTTGTGTAACGGCCGCCTCAGAAAACTGCATGTCCGGCTCAAATAGATAGCGGGTCATGGGCACCGCTTCATCCAGGCGGGCTAGACTTGCCCCAATGAGCGCAGAAACTTGCTCCAGCCAGGGGCGATCGCCTTCTGCATCAAGCTTATAGCCTGCTTCTTGCCAGTAAGGAATTAGCAAATCGGTCAGCCTGTCTGCAGGCATCTCGTGCAAATACTGACTGTTGAGCCAGTTCAGCTTATCCCAATCAAACTTTGCACCTGCTTTGTTGACCCGCTCAAAGCCAAACTGCTTTGCTGCTTCCGTTAAGGTGAAACGCTCCTGGGTAGCATCAGGTGGCGACCAGCCTAGCAGCGTCATGTAGTTTGCCAAGGCTTCCGGCAGGTAGCCCATTTTCTGGAAATCAGAAATCGAGGTTACGCCATCCCGCTTAGACAGCTTTTTGCCCGCCGGACTGAGAATCAGCGGCGTGTGGGCAAACTCTGGCATTGCAGCATCTAGTGCTTCGTATAGCAAAATTTGCTTGGCGGTGTTTGCGACGTGGTCTTCACCCCGAATGATGTGGGTGATTTTCATATCGATGTCGTCTACCACGACAACAAAGTTATAGAGCGGCTGACCAATTTCACCGACAGGCGCACGCCGCGCAATCACCATATCGCCACCTAGGTCGTTGCCGCGCCAGGTGACTTTGCCACGCACCAAATCTGTCCAGCTAATTTCCCGACTGTCTTCAATTTTGAAACGGATCACAGGCAACCGTCCCTCTGCCTGAAATGCTGCCTGTTGCTCAGGAGTCAGGTTGCGATGGCGATTGTCATATCGAGGTGCTTCATTTCTGGCTTCCTGCTCTGCCCGCATAGACTCTAGCTCTGCCTCGCTGCAGTAGCAGTGATACGCTAAGCCTTTATCTAACAAGGTTTTAATCGCTTGACGATATAGGTCTAGCCGCTCAGTTTGAAAGAATGGTCCCTCATCCCAGGTCAAGCCTAACCAGGTTAAGCCATCCAGAATATTTTGCGTGTATTCAGGGCGCGATCGCTCCAGGTCAGTGTCCTCAACTCGCAAAATAAACTGACCGCCATGATGCCGCGCAAACAGCCAATTAAACACAGCCGTTCTTGCAGTACCAATGTGCAGATTTCCCGTTGGGCTAGGAGCAAGGCGAACGCGAATCACGATTAAACTCTCTCAGTTGAAACAACCCGATTAAGCGATCAAATTAAATTGCAACTTACAGCAACCCGTAATTGATGACTTACATCCACCCACCAATTTACATCAGGCTAAGTTACACCGAATTTAAACGAAGTCTGTGAACGTCCTCAAGTCTTAGGAGAAGCTTGGCATTGTGAAGGGGCTTGTGGAGGGGCTTGACATTGCCAAGCCCGTACCAAAATCTGCCGCATCTTCAATTAAATCGGTATCACGTTAGCAGCAATGCCTCAAGCAACGGACATTTCTCGTTGAGGTACGCCCCTCAGCTTCTGAGTATTCTCAACCAGGCTTTGAGCAAAAGCATCCAATCGCTTGGAAAGGTTCTCATCTTGCAGGTTGCCCTCCTCATCAAAGGCTTTCCAGGCTTGCCCAATGGCGACCTGTTCAGGAATTGTCCAGGCATGAACCCATCGGGTAATGGTTCGCATGTCGTTGAGGGCGTTGCTGTTAGACTGTCCACCCAAAACGCTCATTAATCCCGTAACCTTTCCAGAGAAATGCTCAAAGCCCATCAGATCCAGCGCATTTTTTAGCACACCGCTGAGGCTACCGTGATATTCAGGCGTGACTAGGATAATCCCATCTGCCTCCAGCACCGCTTTACGGAGCCGCTCAACATCGGGGTAATCCGGGTACTCGCCGCCCCCGTCACAGAAGGGCAGGTTTAGCTGCCGCAAATCTAAAACTTCAACCTCAGCACCCAGAGCCCTAACGCGCTCTGCTGCTACTTTCAAGGCTTGTTGACTATAGGAGTCGGATCTCAAACTTCCAGCGATACCAACGATCTTAACCATGAGTTAGATCCCTCTTAAATTCGCAATTTTTAATTAATTTTAAGTATAGCTTAAATCGTATTCATTACGAGTACGCTTTAGGGCTAGGACTGATGTACATACGGGTGGGTAGAGTTGGGCTGTGAGGTTAGACTAGGGGTAGAAGCATCTACTCAACCCTGTTAGGCATATTTGAACTGAGGAGATCTCGTTCAACTTAGGCAGTTGTAGTCAGAAGTCAGGCTAAGGTAGCCGGGAAAGGCAGTTTAGTATGAGTCATTCTAGGAATAAGGTGTCAATGCAGCGATCTTTCGATGGGAGCAATCGAGCCTCTGCTGAAGGTTCTAAAGGAAACCCTGTACGAATTCAGAAGAATGGGGGGCGATCGCCTGCCAAAGGTGCCGCAGTAACGGGCGCTATGACTGCCGTTTGGATGATGCTACAGGTCGTGTTGCCCAGTACTCCAGCGTTGGCACAGACGAGACAAGAATCCCTCAGCTATAGTGATTTGCTTGAGCGCATCGAAAACAGACAGGTCAAGCGGTTAGAGATTGATTCTGCCAGGGGAGTTGCCCGAGTTGAGCTAGAAGGCGAATCTGCTGATGCCGTACCCCAAGAAGTGGCTCTGTTTGCGGGCGATCGCAACACCGAACTGATCGAGGCTGCTCGAGATCAGGGTGTCGCAATTGATGTCCAGCCCACGGCCGGTAGCAACATTGTTACGTCGCTGATGATCCATGCCTTGCTGGCGTTCTTGCTGATTATGGGTTTGCTAATGATCCTGCGGCGCTCTAGCAACGCTTCCGGTCAGGCGATGAACTTTGGC
>NZ_JACJPC010000075.1:0-2224 GCF_014695875.1 Leptolyngbya sp. FACHB-541
CGTCTAACAGCATTTCAGGCCCTCCAGAGTCAGCAGGGTTAGCATAATAGCAGAGTTGTTCCCGTACTCTACATCTCTAGAGTGACGGGTATGCTATTTTCCCGCAAGTCCCTAAGGAGTCAGATTCCCGTCATATGCCACCTAATTTCTATTTCGACCAGGAGGACTTTTTAATAGCCAGGAGTGCAGGCAAGAACTGGAGCTGGACAGCTTTACGTGCAGAAGCTTTTTGTAGTGAGATTTTAGGTATTCCCAACTTACCGCTACTGATAGCTGTATATGCAGTTATATCCAAGGAACTTGGGCTACCCTTGAGATTCCCTGGCACGCAGGCTGCCTATAACGCATTAGTTCAGGTAACGGATGCTGATTTGCTAGCAGAAGCAATGACTTGGGCTGCAACTTCATCCGAGGCTGCCGACGAGGCTTTTAATCTGACAAATGGGGACGCTTTTCGCTGGGCAACTCTATGGCCTCAATTCGCTAAATTCTTCAATATGGAATATGCCTCGCCCCAGGCGATTCCACTGGCAGAATTTATGGCTGATAAGCAGCCTTTGTGGGAAAAGATAGCTCAAAAGTATGGGCTGCAGGCTTATTCACTAAAGGATCTAGCAATCTGGCCGCTGGGTGATTTTCTCTTTAATTGTGACTGGGATGTCTTGTTGAGTGCAACCAAAGTCCAACAGGCTGGATTTCACCGAGTTGTAGACAGTGAAGAGATGTTCAAATCGCTGTTTCAGACCTTTCGCGATCGCAAAATTATTCCTTAGCCAGGTACGAGCGTAAGAAATCATTAAAACAGGATGCGCGCTAGCCCTCCCCGCTACAAAATATTTCTGCGGTCACAGGATTGAGCTTTTGCAAGAGTTTCCCCTAGGAGAGCGTGTCTCTTAATAACCCGAGCAGGAGAATCAAACAATGGATTTCTTGTCACAGACTTCAGATGTATCGAAAACTTTCAAAATAGGAGGAGACTTGATAGTGAACCGCCTTGGTTACGGCGCGATGCGATTGACCGGGCAACCGGGTAACTTTGGCCCTTATACCGATTGGGAGGAAGGGAAAGCCTTACTCCATCGAGCAGTTGAGTTAGGAGTCAATTTCATCGACACAGCAGAAGCCTACGGCCCGGGGGACAACGAGGCCATAATTGCCGATGCGTTGTATCCTTACCCTACAGACTTGGTGATTGCAACCAAAGGAGGGATTTATAAACCAGCTCCTAATAATATCCAAACAGATGGCAGACCAGAAAGTTTGCGACGAGGGGTAGAGGGAAGTTTACAGCGGCTCAAGCGTGAGCAGATTGATCTCTATCAGCTACATCGCCCTGACCCAAAAGTTCCATTTACTGAATCAGTTCAGACACTAGCAGCACTTCAGAAAGAAGGAAAAATTCGGCATATTGGACTCTCGAACGTCTCACTAGAGCAGCTTCAAGAAGCCCAAGCAATTGCCCCTATTGCTTCTGTTCAAAATCGCTTCAGTTTGAGCGATCGCACCCATGAAAATATTTTGAACTACTGCACTGAACAAGGCATTGCTTTTATCCCGCACGGCTCCCTGGGTGCTCATCCGCTTAAACGGGGCACCCCCCTATCCAGTGCCCAAGGCATTCTTGCCAAAATCGCACAACACCATAAAGCTAGCACCACTCAAATTGCCCTTGCCTGGTTACTGCACCGTGCGCCGAACATACTTCTAATTCCAGGAACAACAACGATCAGTCATCTGGAGGAAAACATGAATGCAGGCTCATTACAGCTTTCTCAGCAAGAGATTATCCAAATCAGCCAAGACCTTACCGAAATGTAAGTGATACAGGATGTATGAATGTCAGAGGGCAATATATAGAAGCCGCATAACGTTGCCCATCAATCGCCGCAGATTACTTTTCAGTCTCAATAGATAAACTTGATACGGTCGGGTGCATGGGCGTTATGGCTGGACGTAACGCTTGATGTTGAACACCAATAGGCAATCTTCAAACATTTGTCCCTGCCAAGGACTTGCTGTATAACTACAAAAGTCAGCGGTTGTAGAGAACTCAAAAAGCAGCAACATCGCCCATCAATCCACTGAACTGACATGTTAGCTGGATCTCGTTAGGTACTGTCAACTTAACTTTGGATAAGAGATAAAATACAGAATCCCGTCTTGCCTGTCTGTTCTGTCTATGTATTCTCGTCACCGCTTTCCTGCCGAAATCATCAGCTATTGC
>NZ_JACJPC010000076.1:0-21819 GCF_014695875.1 Leptolyngbya sp. FACHB-541
GGCTAAATGTGTTTACAACCATTCTTGACAAGACGTATCAAACGGGGCGAAAAGTGGCTGAAGACTTCAAAGCCAACATGACAATTGTCTTTGATGAATTCCTACCTCAATGGAATTACACGGCAAAGCCTGAATTACAGGTTATTTAATTCACGATCCTTAGATCAATCCCAGCATCGTTAAAGGCGCAATCAAGTTTGCCATAGGTGGCGCGCTGCTCCGCAGATACCGCAAGGGTCGCGGTTGCTCTGCCAATTCCCGATGCGCTTCCAGTCACTAACGCCACTTTACCTTGCAGCATCATTGTGCTTCTCCTATTTCAATCAATATTGACCTTCAGCACAGAATCAAACTCCGATCCGTTTAGCCATGACCAGTGCCGCAAAGCCGATCTAATTTTCCATAAATTGCAGCACGATTTTGCCTCGTGTTCCTCCTTGCTCTACGCGCTGATGTGCCAGAACGACCTGATCCCAAGAAAATACTGAATCAATCACTGGGCGAAGCTGATGACGCTCGATTAGTTTTGTCAAAGCCTCTAATTTTGCTCGGTACTGGGGTGAAAAAACAAAATGAATCGTCAGATTCTTACCCCATGCTTCAAGAAGCGATTGCGGTATTGCAATGTCTACAATGCTTGTAAGCCTACCAAAGGGACGAATGATTTCTAGACTACGCCCAATTGTTTCTCCACCGATCGTATCTAGAACTAAATCCACACCCAGTCCATTTGTTTCCTGACGAATGACTTCTACGTAATCTTCATTTTTGTAATCAATCACTCGATCTGCACCCAGTTCTGTCACAAAATCTCGGTTTCTAGAACTACACGTTGCAAAAACGTATGCCCCCATTGCTTTGGCGAGTTGAACGGCGATCGAACCCACTCCACCCGCAGCTGCATGGATGAGAACTGTTTCACCAACTTGTAGATTGCCCCTAGTCACTAGACAATCCCAAGCGGTTCCCCCTGCAAGCGGAAAAGCAGCTGCTTCAATGTGCGATAGATTTGCAGGCTTCAATGCAACAATCGCTGCATCAGCCACATGATACTGAGCGTAACTACCGAATTCTCCAAAAATTTGCGGCGAGTAGTACACGTTGTCTCCCACCTTGAAATCAGTCACAGCTTCGCCAATTGCCTCAATCACCCCTGAAACATCGACTCCAAGGATAGCGGGTAATCGAACCAGTTCCTTGTAATCACCACGACGAGTTTGGTAATCGACCGGGTTAATCGAGGTTGCACAAACTCTGACTAACACCTGATTCGCCTTCAGTGTTGGTATAGGAACAGTTTGAATTTCAAACTTCTCAGCATCACCAAACGCAGTTAATACGGCTGCTTTCATAGATTCCATCTGTGCCAACTCTCCTTGATTTAGAATTAACAGTGACAGGATTTCGATACCACTCAGCGGAGGTAACTCCCTAACTTCGCAATAGCCCGTTGCCGCTTGTGCAAAACCCACGGAACAATCTCTCTACTAACGCTTTAATATCTGCTTCACTACTGACCTCTAAATGGCGTATAAACATTCAGCGCCCATTTAACATTGCTATGAATCCTTTAGGGTTCACGCCAACGGTAATCCACTGGCACCCAGGCATAACCTTGATCTGCTGCCCGGAGGCGTCCAACGCCGGGAAAGGGCAAATGTGCGCCTGCTATCAAAATTCGGGATGCTTCTGCTCTCGCAAACTGTTTTTCGCGTTGTGCCGCAGCAGCATTGGCATCGACATCATAAGCAACTGTAATTTCTGGCTTGGGAAATTGCACCGAAGCAAAGTGAACAATATCGCCCCAAAACTCAATGCTCTCACCCTTGCTTGCCGCCACATAGCAGCTATGACCAGGAGTGTGTCCGGGTGTGGGATGCGCGGTGATTCCCGGTAGCAGGGCTGTCTTGCCAGAAAACGATTTTACCTTGCCTGCCTCTAAATAAGGTTTGACAGTTTTCGCGGCTTCGTCAAAGTACTTTTCAGCAACGTTGAATCGTGTGGCATTCACTCGATCAAACCAGAAATGGACATCTGGCTTGCCGACATAGAGCGTGGCGGCAGGAAACACCCGTTTCCCCTGTTCGACCAGCCCCCCACTATGATCGGTATGAATATGAGTCAGAAGAATTGCATCAATTTCGTTAGGTGTGTAGCCTGCTGCTTTTAACGATGTTTGAAGCTTGCCGCCCAGTTTTGAACCAAAAAAGCTTCCGGCTCCCGTGTCCACGAGTACTTGTTGATCTCCAGTGTCGATCAGGAAAGCATTAATCGATGTCTCGACAGGATTATTCAGAAAGTTTTTCTGAAGCAGGCGATCGGTTTCTGTTGGGTTCGTATTCGACAGCAGCGTATGTAAGTCCTGGGGGAGTGTGCCGTCGCTCAGGGCTGTAATTTTGAAATCACCTAACTTGAATGGATAGACACCTGGCACTTGAGCAATCGCACTTTTACCTGATGCTATCGTTGGAAAGCTACAAGAGGTCACAATCATTAGCACTGTGGTCGCAACCGCTATCATCAGTCTAGAAAACATATTAGAACCCTTTTAGCGATGAAGGACTCGATAGATAATTACCCCTGAAGAAAGTCCAATAACACGGGATTGACCTGATCAGCGTGAGTCCAGTTGATGGCATGAGGACCACCCGGAATGACAACAAGCTGACTGTTTTTAATCAGCTTCGGGAGTCTTGCTGCGGTGGACTCAAGCGGCAAAATGCGATCGGCATCGCCATGAATAATCAGAGTTGGCACATCAATGCGGGGCAGATCATTGCGGAAATCGGTGAGCCAGGATGGGACACAGTCCAAAGTCCCTTTCGCAGAAGCCCCTGCTGCTACGTTCCAACTTGCCTGAATTGCTTCGTTGCTAATGCGATCGCCCAGCAGCACATCTACATTGAAGAACGCTTTGAAAAATTCAGAAAAGTAAGCTGGACGATCTTCAACAATCGCTTTCATAATGCCATCAAACACACTTTGATCAACACCTTCAGGATTATCCTCGGTCTTCAGCAAGAAGGGGGGCACTGGAGCCATCAGCACGGCTTTTTGCACCCGCTCTGAGCCGTATTTGCTCAGATAGCGGGTAACTTCGCCTGTTCCCATTGAGAAGCCAACCAGCACAGCATCCTGCAAGTCAAGTTTAGTCATCAACACGTTCAAATCGGCTGCAAAGGTGTCGTAGTCATAGCCAAACGAGGGTTGGCTAGAAACACCAAATCCTCGGCGATCGTAGGTAATTACCCGATATCCGGCATTGAGCAGCATTAAGACCTGCTTTTCCCAGGAATGTCTGTTAAGGGGAAATCCATGAATTAGTACAATCGATTGTCCTGTTCCCAGATCTTCGTAGTAGAGATCGATGTTTGCAGAGTTTTCTTGACCAACAGTAACGTAAGGCATTGCAATCTCCTATCAATGTTGAATTTGAATGGTTAGCTGGCTATGGACATAGCACCCATTTAAATTTGTGCCATGCCACCATCGACGAATAGCTCAATGCCGTTGACAAAGCTGCTGTCATCGGAAGCCAGAAAGACAACGGCTTTGGCGATCCCGATAGGCGTGCCGGCTCTTCCCAGCAGGATATGGTTCGCTTGGCTCTCCACAAATTCTTTCAACTGCTCTTTACTGAGTCCCCAGAGAAGATCGCAAGTGGGAGTCGGAGTCAAACCAGGGCTGACCGCATTCACTCGAAGCTGGCGATCTTTGAGGTCGAGTGTCCAGGTGCGGGCAAACGTGAGACATCGCCCTGAATGCCAGTCACGTTCTTACCAATTTCGTTTACAGCAGCATCGAGTTCTGGCTGACGACGACCCGTGATAAAGACATAAGCACCTTCAGCGACGAATCGCTTAGCAGTGGCAAGCCCATGCCGCTGGTGCCGCCCATGACGAGTGCAACTTTTTCTGAGAGTTTGTGTGACATCGTGTTCTCCTGAATTCACAATGGGGTGACAAACTCGATCAGATTGCCGTTATTGTCTTGAATCATACAGAGCCGAATACCCGGATCAGGATAGCTTCCGAGTTCGAGAAATGTTTTCACACCACGTCGATTTAATTCAGCAAGAACTGCATCGACATCTCGAACTCGAAAACAAAAATGTCCGATGCCTGTTGTCCTTAATCCCTCACCAAGATTAGTCGCGATCGGCATTCCTGATTGTGACTGAGTAGAGCCAATAATTTCGATACGAAAGCCATATACACTGAGATAAGCCAATTTCAGATCTGGGAAAACGCCTACTGTCCATTCATATTCGATCGTCGCATCTAGCTTTTCTTGATACCACTGAAGCGTTTCCTCATAGTTTGGTACATTCAAGCAAACATGATCGATTTGCATCGAACTCAGAGGATTTGAGCCTAGGGTTGAAGATGTTTGAGTTGAAATTGTCATTTGAATCTCCTGTAATTGTGAATGTTCTAGATAACTCAGAGTCTTACCCTGTGATATGCGTCAGGCAGCTTCAGAGGCAACTTCCTGTACTACTGCACACTCTAAATGCTTCACTCCTGACAATAGAAAAGCAGTTGCAGCTCGATCGCTCTCAGCCCGATCCACATCCATCAGGGGTGTAGATGAAATCGTGAGGGCGAGGCGATCGCCCAAGGTCGCAACTTCAACGTTCCGCCCTGCCACACCTGAAGCGACAACAGGTGCATGGAGTGCTTTAATCCGAATATTGCCGTATTGTTGCGCCATATCGATGCGACCGAGATTTGTGACGTTCAGTTGACAGAAATATTGCGATTTCGCTGCTTCAACAAGGGCGGTGGCATCGGTGAGATTTGCCATTGTGGGTTGTCGAAGTTGGCGCTCCTCGACTATCTGCTGGGCAATGTCAATTTGTGAGAGTTGAGATTTGACCGATCGTGCCACGTCCCAAAACGCGGAATCCGCCTGAAGGGAATGAGTCGTCGTACAATTGCAAATATAAAGCCCAACTCCCTCTGGCATCGGCAAAGATAGCTGCGATCGCACGTTGACTGGGTGTAAACATCGCAACACATCGCTGGGTTTAACGTCTTGCTGAGTGAGCGCAAGCAAGAATGCTGCGCTGATTGCACCGTGTACGGTTGTGTGTTCAGATCGACTGCGTTGGATCAGTTGCTGGGTGAATTCGGGAGAGAGGAGAACGGTGTGAATGTGAGGTCGGGAACGACGAGACAGGGCTGGTGGATAGTCCGTGGGCTTAGCGGTCGCTTCTGGAGACGGTGCAATGCCAGGAAGTGCTGATTCGAGCGATAATGCCGCAGAAAGCTCCGATCGCTCAAATATTTTGCCTCCTAACCCTTGGAGAATATCTCGCATCAGATAAACGCCAGATAGCCCATCTGCGATCGCATGATGGCAAATAATCATCAGTTCGGATTCAGCCTCCGATTGCAGCAGTATAACTCGCAGTAAAGGTGCAACCTGCCAATTCAATGAGCGAGCCAGTTCGACTTCGAGTTCTGTTTGCCAGTGCCGCTCGTTCGTTCTCGCGACCAGCCGCAGCGGAATCTCGGCGTCGGTTTCGACAAATTTAGGCTGTCCGATCGCGTCAGTGGCGATGCGGACTCGGAGCAGAGGATGGTGTTGCTGAACTTGCCTAAGCACCGTCGAAAGTTGCTCGGAACTAAACTGCCCCTGAAGTTTCGCAACGGTGGCAAAATCTAGCGGATAACACTGGTTGTAGAGCCAACATAAATGTTCAAATGCGCCTAAATACCGTTCCATGAGGGACTCCTATTGCTATCCTCGGTTTGTTGGATCGAGAGAGAAGAGTGATAAGTAATGATGTTGCTAGTCACGTCCTGCCACAATAATCTTTTCTGCTAAACCGATCGGGTTAGAAAACATGACCTCGTGACTACCGGGCATTTGTACAAGCCGAAATAGCCCCAAGCGGTTAGACATTCTTGGATGCCAACCCCACTGTTCGCCTTGAGGGAGGACATTATCTTCTGTACAGTAGAGGTAACTTTTAGGAATGGGCAGCGAGTAAAACTGCTTCAAGTCCAACTTGTCAATCCACGGTTGATACGGTTCAGGTGATAATCGTGCGTAACTGGATCGAGCTAGTTCGAGGTCAGCATCATTGAGAAGCACTTCTCGCCAAAGCTCAAACGGCATCATCAGCGTATGATCGTCCGATTCTCTAGCTAGGGAGTCAAATAACGCTTGATAGTGCGGCGGAAGGCTATCTCTGAGGCTCTCTTCATCGTTGAGGACAAAGGCATCTAAGAAGATGAGTCGTCGAATGCGATCTGGAATCGCTTCAGCAACTTTCGCAATGATTGTTCCGGCAAAACTATGACCTAAGAGAACAATATCGGTTAAGTCTTTGCCAACAATGTAATCGACGATCGATTGTGTACATTGAGCATGGTTAACATTCTTATTCACGCTTTTACCATGTCCGGCAATCGTGGGAGCAAACGCGTGATGTCCTTTCGCTTCTAGCTGTTTGATCACTTCGTTCCAAGCAGAACCCTCGTGCCATGCGCCGTGAACCAAGACAAAAGTTGACATAGGATTGCTCCTTAAAGAGATTCAGCGTTCTAATGTTTACGCCTCGTCTATGGCGCGGTTGCAGCACGATCGATGAGATCGGCAACGGCATCTGAATGGGAAACCATCACGACATGGGACGCGCCATTCACAACAACGGTCTCCTTTGAGTTAGCGCGGTTCGCCATGAAAGACAGTGCCGCTGGAGGAATGTTCAAGTCGCGATCGCCATAAATAAACCAGGACGGGGTAGATTTCCATGCGGGCGCACCGGAGGCTTCGTTCAGCGCGGCTTCCGTAATCGGGCGCTGAGTGCTAGCCATCAGTTGCGCGTCGTTAGCGGGCACATCCGCAGCAAACTGGGCGTGGAACTTGTCCTGCTGAATGTAGAGGTCTTTACCACCATCGGGCAGTTCAACGGGTGGCGCGAGTGTTGGTCCGAGTGTGCTGCCCGGATAACGTCCTGAGAGTTCAATGGCAGTTTCGCCCAACTCAGGAGCGAAGCCAGCAACGTAGACCAGTGCTTTCACGTTCCTGTTACCATTGACAGCATTGGTAATTACTGCGCCTCCGTAAGAATGCCCAACCAGTACGATGGGTCCGTTGATGTCTTTAAGGGCGCTGGCAATATAATCTGCGTCGCTCTTAACGCCGCGCAGAGGATTAGCCACAGCAACCGTCGGATAACCTTTCGTGATTAGCTTCGTCAATACACCGTTCCAACTAGAAGACTCGGCGAATGCACCATGAACGAACACGATTGTGGGCTTGTTGACTTGTGCATTTGCAGTACTCATGATGGCTCCTAGAGAAGTGAGGGTAAGAGTTCCTAAAAAGAGAGTGATAATCAGAAGCAGGCGGATGCTGTTCCTGAAGTTGAGCATGTTCATAGTGTGATTTCCATTTGAATTTGGGTAGTGCTTTCCTTATGTTTCAACGAGCATTGACTGAAAATGTAAAATGCTTAAATCACTACATGAGAGGGCTTTGACTAGAGTGCTTCCTGGTTGTTGACTCCAGATAATCAGTGTCATCAGCAATCTATACTTCACGGTTTAGAACGCATTACCTTTTGGGATACAACTAGCTAAACTCCCCCTGGTAGTACTGGTTGAAATTTTGCCTTCTTCGCGCCACAGACTGGACATACCCAATCTTCCGGCAGATCTTCAAAAGCTGTTCCCGGAGCAATTCCAGCCTTCGGGTCACCCTCCGCCGGCTCATAAATGTGACCACAGACCTTACAGCTATATCGTTCCATCAATACCTCCTGTGTAGTATTAGAAAAGCTTGGAAGATCTGTCAGTTGTCAACTACGTCACTACACCAACTTGATAGCGAATCCGTTGCAGCAGAAACTTAGCCTGTCGACTGTCTTTCGACCTGAGCTCAAGCCGAAGGTTCGGGGTCGTGAGACTGGATTACTGCTAGAAACCGGGGAATTGTGAAAGTTATTAAGCGGTTAGTGATTAGGAGATAGTGGTTGCTAATTCCTTTGCCTTACGCCTTTGAACCTGATGTCTCTACTGTAGGAGAGGTTTTTTGGTTTGTCGTTACAGGAGAATTAAGGACTTTGGTTCCTTAGAATTGAGTTATTACTAAGTCTAAATACTCGGTTCCACCTTAACTTTTGATCTGATTTTGCTGAGCCTGGAGAAGCTGTAGCCTTTACTAGAAGTCGATTGTGGACAATGTCATGCAGTGATCTAAAAGTTAAGGTCAGTCGCGGTAAAATCGGGCGATACTAACTGATTAAGCTTGAGCAGTAATGGACGTTGAGCAGATACTACGGATTGCCAATTCAGCCATGTTTGCTCACAATGGCAGACGACTCAGCGAAGTAGAAGCCTCAATCCTGCTCGGTTCGATACAGCGACAGTCCTACGAGCAGATGGCCGAAACCTCTGGGTATGCTGTCAGCTATCTCAAGCATGATGTAGGTCCCAAGTTATGGAAACTGTTAGGACAGGCCCTTGGAGAAACCGTCAGCAAGACCAATTTTCAAGCAGCTTTAGCAGCTTATTGGCACAGGTCATTGTTTGTCGCCACACAAACCCAAACATTGGCAGTGGATGGGTCAACCGATGCGATAGCGGATGCACTAGATGAGGTATCAGTGAGTCCCACCAACCTCCCCTCTGGTTTATCTGCGCCGGCATCGGTTGCCCCTCACGCAGACTGGGGAGAAGCGATGGATGTCACCCAGTTCTATGGGCGAACTGGGGAACTGCAAACCCTGGAGCAATGGATTGTGACGGAGCGTTGTCGAGTCGTGGCACTGCTGGGAATTGGTGGCATTGGCAAAAGTGCCTTGGCCGCCAAACTGGGGCAGCAGATTCAAACTCAGTTTGAGGTGGTGGTGTGGCGATCGCTGCAAAATGCCCCGCCATTTGAAGAGTGGTTAGAGATGGTGCTGCCTATTCTACTGCGGGCGCAGGGAGAGGACATCGCTGTACCGAGCAGCCTGGATGGGAAACTATTGAAGCTAATACAGGGGTTGCGTCAAAAGCGCTGCTTACTGGTTCTGGACAATGTTGAGACGATTTTGAGTGCCGGACAAACCGGACAGTATCGAGCGGGCTACGAGGGATATGGTCAACTGTTCAAAGAGATTGGGGCGGTGTCCCATCAGAGTTGTTTGCTGCTCACCAGCCGCGAAAAGCCCAGAGAGGTTGTGCCACTGGAAGGTCAGGAACAATCAGTACGAACGCTGCTACTGCAGGGACTGCAACCCGAAGCCGGACGAGAACTCTTTCGCTCCAAAGGAATCTTTGCAGGTACAGCATCGGAATGGGAGAGATTAGTGACGCACTATCGCGGCAACCCCCTGGCGCTGAAGCTGGTAGCAGCCGCGACTCAAGAACTGTTTAATGGCAGAATTGTCGAGGTATTGAACTATGTGCAGCAGGGCTTAATTGTCTTTGATGACATTCGAGACTTGCTCCAGCGACAGTTTGACCGCCTGTCTGAGATTGAGCTGGAAATGATCGTTTGGTTAGCCATTAACCGAGAACCGATCTTGCTGGTTGAGTTGAGTCGGGATATTGTCACCACGGTTTCCAGGCGCAGGCTGCCGCATGCAATTCAGTCCTTATTGCGGCGATCGCTGATTGAGAAGGAGGGAGAGCGGTTCTTTCTCCAGCCAGTGGTACTGGAGTATGTGACTGACCAGTTCGTGCAGTATGTCTCTAGGGAAATTGCGACCCAAACACCAGAGCGACTCAAAACTCATGCCTTGATCAAAGCCCAGACAAAAGACTATGTCCGAGAGATGCAAAAGCGTTTGATCGTTGAGCCGATCTCTGAACAATTGCTGATTCAGTTTGGCAATTCACAAGCCCTGGAACACCACTTGAAAACCATGCTGGAGCAGCAACAGCAGCAAGCGCCACTTCAGCCAAACTATATTGCGGGTAACCTGCTCAACCTGCTGGTGCATCTGCAAAGCGATTTGCGCGGCTGCGACTTTTCGGAGCTAAGCGTATGGCAAGCCGACTTGCGGCAGGCCAACCTGTCAGGGGTCAATTTTCGCAACGCTGATTTGGCAACATCTGTGTTTGCCGAGACCTTAAGTAGCGTTGTGTCAGTCAGCTTTAATCCAGATGGCAGCTTGCTGGCAACAGGCGATGTGGATGGTAAGATTTGCCTCTGGCGAGTGGTCGATGGTCAACAAGTTGTGACATTGAAGGGACATACCGGTTGGATCTGGGCAGTCACCTTCAGTCCCGACGGCAAAACGCTAGCCAGTTGCAGTGATGACCCATTAATTCGGTTGTGGGATGTGCAGAACCTCGATTTTGAGCAGTCCAACACTGCAAACCTGGCTGAAGTGAGTGATTCCAGCCATCTCTCAGTCACCTGTCTCAACATACTGCGGGGTCATTCCGGTCGGGTTTGGACGATCGCATTCAGCCCCGATGGTCAAATGCTGGCGAGTGGCAGTGAAGATCAAACAATTCGGCTCTGGAATGCCCGCGACGGCACCTGCCTAACGGTTTTGCAGGGTCATACCGGTGGGGTCACTTCAGTCAACTTTAGTCCCAATGGACAGATTCTGGCCAGTGCCAGCGACAACTCCTCAATCCGATTGTGGAGTGTTGCTCACTGCACCACCCTCAAAACATTGTCAGGACATACCCGTTGGGTTTGGGCAGTTGCCTTCAGCCCGGACGGTCAAACCCTCGCCAGCGGTAGTGATGATCGCACGATTCGACTATGGGACGTGCAGACCGGCATTTGCCGCAAGACACTGCAAGGGCATACTAGTTGGGTCACCTCACTCAGCTTCAGTCCCAATGGTCAAACCCTTGCCAGTGGTAGTGACGACGCTTCAGTACGGTTGTGGAGCGTGCAGGACGGAACGTGCTTTAAACGATTGCCAGGTCACAGCAGTTGTGTTTGGTCTGTCGCGTTCAGTCCCGATGGTCAAATCTTAGCGAGCAATAGCGAGAATGCCTCATTTCGACTGTGGGATGTCCAAAATGGCACCTGCCTCAAGACGTTTCAGGGGCAAACCAGTGGGGTCACTTCAGTCAGCTTTAGTCCGGATGGCTCCACTTTAGCCAGTGGTAGTTATGATGCCCTCGTGCGGCTCTGGGATTGGCAGCAAGAAACTTGCAAGGCTTTGCCAGGACATACCAATTGGAGCTGGGCAGTGGCATTTCACCCCAATAGTCAAATGGTTGCAAGTGGCAGCATTGATCAAACCGTGCGGCTATGGGATGTGCGAGATGGCTCCTGCCTCAGAACCCTACACGGACATATGGGTTGGGTTTGCTCAGTCAGTTTCAGCCCCAATGGACAAATGTTAGCGAGTGGCAGCCATGACAATTCAGTGCGGTTATGGGATGTGCGAGATGGCTCCTGCCTCAGAACCCTACACGGACATACGGGTTGGGTTTGGGCAGTCGCCTTCAGCCTAGATGGTCACATCCTTGCGAGTGGCAGCAACGATCAAACCGTGCGGCTATGGGATGTGCGAGATGGCTCCTGCCTCAGAACCCTACACGGACATACGGGTTGGGTTATATGTGTTGCCTTCAGCCCAGATGGTCAGACTCTAGCAACTGGCAGCTCAGACTTATCAGTTCGACTTTGGAATGTGCAAGACGGAGCGTGCTTGGCAACGTTACACGACCATACTAGTGAAGTTGGCTCAGTGGCCTTCAGCCCTAATGGTCGTCTCCTAGCCAGTGGCAGTGAAGACCAAACTATCCGGCTGTGGAATGTCCAAGGTGGCACCTGTCAGAAAGTCCTGCAAGGGCACACCAGTCGGGTCAGAGTTCAGTTTAGTCCGGTGGACGTTAGCCTGCCATCCGGTACAGGTCCGATTTTGGTCAGTGGGAGTCAGGATGAAACCATTAAGCTGTGGAATCCTACAACAGGTGAGTGCCTCAAAACCCTGAGAGCCGATCGCCTGTACGAAGGTATGAACATCCGGGGCGCTCAAGGATTAACAGCCGCGCAGCAAGCTACGCTGAAAGCATTAGGGGCAGTCGAAATCTAAAAAGCAGATATGGACTGTGGAGTGTCTCACAAAATTCTTGGGAAGCAACACACTTGATTTACTAGCTTGAGTGTACTGAGTTCTAATTCATGGTTTCTTTCAGATTCTCTGCTACGACCCTTCCAGTAATAAGCTGCCGACTGTGGCACACCCCCTCCTGCCAGCAACCGTCGCCCCCAATCGCTTCATCATGGGCTTTACGAGCCTCAGCAGCGGTCAACAAACTGCACGCCCAGCACGTTTCATTAAGCGATCGCCCCATACCTTGTGCTCCTGAAAGCACCCCTATCATGCCTGAACCGCTTGTACATCTAGAAATCAGCGAAAATAATCTTAGAATAATCAGATAGAGATAAGTGACCAATATCTGGGATAAGACAAGCCTAAGACAATATGCAAGTATCTGAGATGAAAGTTTAAGGGGCAAGTAGAAATTGTGGTTTTAAGCATAAGTTGACAGCTTCGGGCAGGTTATGGTTTAAATCGCTACCATTTCCAGCAGACTTGGGTTAGTTTCGCCAATTAGCCAATCAAGGCTCGTGGGCTATAGGGATGTGATTAAAGGAGACAAACATACAGATACTTCTCACCACGAAGGTCTCAGCCTTTAGCTACCAAATATTGAGAAATTTCGGTCAAATCATGCTTTAATTCCCCTTCTAAGACAGACACTGCTATCTAGAAGAGTGAACCTTAAACGTAAGAATCAGGGTTTCAATTGCTCTTGCGGTCGAGTTATAGTTTAAAGAACGGTCAAATTATGCTTAAAACTACAGAAATGCTTATTCAGAATCAGCCGAGATGAAGCATTTTCGTTCTCCTCCTCTCACGCTTTAATCAGCTTAGTTTTAGCAAGCGACGAATAAATGGTCGATAAGGGCTTTTTCTGTGTCAACATGAACGGATTTTCAAGGGGTTCAGCCCTTGCTTGATGCAGTACTTATGTAGACAAGTCAAATTACTCAACACTAGAAGGGTTTCAGGACAAGCTTTTCAGCCTTAACAACCATTTTGTTTCCTTTGCTAGAATTAGCCAAGTTCTTCCACCATACCTCCTCAAAGGCGATAAGGCGGTCCTGCGCCGCGCACCCGATCTAATTGCTAACTAGAAAATCTGACTTTGTTAGCACCAATCCGTTTATCAAGTCTGCAAATTGTCCCCCTGCACCAAAGCCTTTAACAGCACCGTTCTGGTTGTAATACAAAGCTCCCGTTTTCTGAATATAGGTAATCAATGCTCTACTAGTTTGCGCTTGAGCAGCAGTCTTGACCGAAGCAAAGTTTAATTGCCTCAGATCCTTAAACGTAGTTTTATCCAATACAATTTTGTCTACACCACGTACAAAATCTGTAATTCGATCGATACCAATCAAATTTTTGTTGAATGTAGCATCTATATCAAAACGGAATTGATCTCGACCTGTGCTACCTGTTAGAACGTCATCGTCCATACCACCAACTATGACATCAGCTCCTGCACCTCCCGTAATTCTGTCTTTGCCTCGCTTACCTGAAAGGAAATCATTTCCAATGTCACCAACAAGGAAATCATTTCTGTTAGTTCCTATGAGAGTCAAGTTATTTGAAGTAGTGTCGTCGTTGGTGATAGTAGCAGTTCCTTGACCATCTAAAATGGTTGCTCTACTTGCACTACTGAGATTAACTGTAAAGGCTTCGTCAGCTTCAACTACCCTATCTCCAGTAATTTGGGTATTGATGGTTTTACTGGTTTCTCCTGAAGCAAAGGAGAGAGTTCCGCTTGCGGCTATGTAGTCACTACCTGCGATCGCGCTGCCGTTAGCAGTTGCATAGTTAACGGTTACAGTTTGATTGCTAGCTCGCAATAGGTTAACCACGAAAACAGCATTTGTTGTGCCATTATTACCCTCAGCAATAGTGACATCGGTAATTGAGAGTGAAGGTGGGGGAGAGACAGTTCCTTGGAGTAGGTTCAGAATTGTTGTACTAGAGAGAGTTTTTTCTGAACCGGATTCAGTGGTTTTGATTGTTTCAATGAAGCCTGTTCCCGCTCCTGCTCCTGCCGCGAAGAAGTCTAGGATAGATAGATCGTTGGCAGCGTTTGCAACGCCATCTTTGTTGATATCAATTAATAATGTTGTGCCCTCTCTTCGTAAACCTGCGTTGCCTACAGATGGAGCGGCAATCGAGAGTGTAATGTTGTTTAACTTGAGGGTATCTGTTCCTCCTGCATCTTGAATTTTGCTACCTGCTGTGGCTTGAGCATCCAACTCATAGTTGTCATTACCTAAGCCAGCTTTGAGCGTATCTGCACCTCCTCCACCTGTGAGATTGTCTTCTAAATTTCCACCAAAAAGCTCATCGCCATAGCGAGTTCCAGTAATGTCGAACCGTTCGATATTAGTGAAGCGAACACGGCTTGGTCCCCAAGTATAAATTTCTCCACTTCCAGTAGAAGGATCAAGAGCAGGGTAACGAACACCCAAATTCACGTATGTTGATAGTACATAGCCTTGTACAGCACTTGAACTTCCATAATCCCAAGTACCGCCACCAGTACTGTACTGATTAGCAGTATCAATTAGTATTGGAGGCTCGGTACCGTCCAAGTTTCCAATAAAGAGTGAGTAGATAGCTTCACTGCCACCATTAGTAGTTCCAGTTTGTTTGGCAAAAGCTACCCTATTGCCATCACCTGAAAGAGAAGGATTTCCCCATGCTTCCTGGCTACTAGGGACAAGCCAGAGTCTAGAACCATCCGTATTGGCTGCATAAATACCAGTTTGTTGATATCCAGCACCATTTCCTCCCGTCCAAATAACTCTGCTGCCATCCCCTGATATGGATGAAAATCGGTTGTAGCCATAGTAATTTCTTGATAATTCTCGAATGCCAGAACCATTTGTATTGGCAACAAAAACACCTGTAGGTCCTGTATCACGCTGCCAAACTACTTTTGAGCCATCAGCGGAAATGGCTGGATCGCGATCGCGGTCGCCATATCCGAAGTAGTGAGGATTTTGTATTGTATTCGTAATTTGGATAACGTCAGTCCCATCCGAGTTAGAAACAAAAATCTCAGGATCGGTAATATTCGTACCATCTTGCTGATATTGAACCTGTCGAACCCAGGTTATCTTATTTCCGTCAGATGAGATAGAAACTTCAAAATCTTGAGCATCATCAGTAGTAACTTGGCTAATTCCAGTTCCGTCTGTATTCGCAATCCAAATTTCTGTATCGTAGTAATTACTATCGGTACTAATATCTATCCAGACTATCTTACTTCCATCACCGGATAGAGAAGCAGATGAGGGACCATGTGTGGCGATTTTGATAGGTGGATTTGAGGTATGAATCTTCTGAGTCCAAAGTCCTTCACCATCAATCCATGCTACTGTGGTACCGTCAGACGAGAATGTGACGTCGTAGTAGGAAAAGCCATTAGTATTAATTTTGATTGGTTCTCCTATTCCATAGGCATTCGCAACATAAACATCCCACTTGAAGTTTGTTATGTCAGCATCTCTCCATGCGATCGCCTGAGTTGGCAAAAGTGAATAATCAATCACTAATAAATCTGTTCCATCGCCACCATCAACGACATCATCTCCCCATCCTGGTTTGAGAGTGTCATCCCCAACAGAGCCATTAATGACATCATTACCATCACCGCCATCTAGATCATCGCTCTGAGAACTCCCTACGAGAGTATCGGCATGACGAGAACCTTCAAACTGCTCGATGGACTGGAAAACATCCCTCGCTGCATCTCCAGTTGCCTCACCTGTTGTTAAATTAAGCGAAATACCCGTCGTTGCAGTGCTGTAACTAGCAGTATCTGACCCTTCTCCGCCATTGAGAAGATCTGCACCTGCTCCACCAACTAACCAGTCATCCCCACCCTCACCGGATAATGTATCGTTACCCTCATCTCCGTATAGCCGATCCCACTCGTTGCCGCCGATTAGCGTATCATTGCCATCTTCGCCTTTCAGCAGATCCTCGCCATCGCTGCCTGTCAAGCGATCGTTGCCATCGCCTCCTACTAGCTCAGCATTAGCTAAAACACCAGCTTGTAGCGTGATGATGTTGTTTCCTTGCCCAGCGTTGGCAACAATTTTTCTGACACCGTTATAAGATTGTGTAATCTCAAAAGCGTTGACAGAGACAGCCTCGTTACCTGCGGCTCCAGAAGAATGCCGGATAACAAAAACCTCATCACCATCGCTGGTATTTCCGTTTTGGCGATTGCCAGCATTTGGACCCATATTCAACCGCAGAACTGCATTGTCTAAAGCAGTTGCTAGACTAGGCTGGGGTTGAGATGAACCATCATCACCATATTTCAATAACGTAACTCTAGGACTATCGAAGCGTTTGGTATAACCGAAGCGACTGAATCCAACTTTGAGGTAAGCACTTAACCCCGCTGTGATCTCTCCGGAGGCGCGAAACATAGTTAGCGGATCGTCGAGAAGCTGTTCAATTTCATTAAATCTAACTTTTCTTGTTCCATCAGGTTCTGCTTCAGGATCTTTAAGATCAAAGCGAATATTTCCAGCAATCCCTCCACCAACTCCTGCCTTCGCAACGGCTGCGTTTAGCGCTGCGTAAGCTTCTAATGCAACCTTTAGCGTAATTTCTGGAACATTCGCACCCTGTCCATTTGATTGTCCTGTACCACTCACATAGAATCCATTAAAGATATCCGATGCATTGCCAGATGCCTTAAATTGCTTTAGCCCTTCCGTGTCATAGCCAAAAAACAGATCGACTCCCGCTCCAAAAGAGCCTTTAATCTCAGCTCCAAGCGGACCGATAATCGGGAAAAATTGACTATACTCTGCCTGAAACTCAAGCTTCGGCATGTCATAGGCAAAGAGTGAGGCATTCTTACCCAGCAGTAGGTTAAATACCTGGTTACGATCGCTCAAAATGGGAAATTGTAGCCCACCTCCAGGAGTATTGTTTAACTTCGCAATAAAGTTTGCTTCAGAAGTTCCAGCAAGCTGCTGATCAACAGTAGGAGCAGCAATGATGTTTCCTGGAGTAATCGTGCTCAGATTAAAATTAGGTGTGCGAATATTCGCATTTCCTAAATCAAAGCTTCCCATATTCACGAGAAGATTGCTGCTAGGAATAGCGTCGATAATTTGAATAAGTTGATAAGTTGACTCAATGAAGTTGCGATCTGACTGGTCGATGTAACCCTTTGCTTGAGCAATATCAAGCAAATTAAACTTTGCAACCTTCAGATCAATAGGTGTAGCTAGCAGGTTAATAATTGGCTTAACTGGTTCTATGATTGTTTGAACTTTTTCCAAGACTGGGCGCGTAAATTCATTGAAGAAGCTACCCAAGTCCAGCTTGGTATTGTCAAATCCAATTCTAGAAATTGTTCCAAGAGTTTGAGCTTGATTGGGGTCAGCATTTGCACGGCTAAAGCTCCAATCCAGGTTGAAGTCAGAGTGAATTGATGGCAAAACAGCAGAGCCATTGAAGCTGGTCACAAACTTAAGATTGATATCTGCATTTCCAGTCAAATTGGCATCAATTAACTCAGTGAAATTAACTAAAGGTAATTCTGAAAGAAATAGTCGATCGCTTGTATCCCTGAAGTCAACTCCAAAAGAACCGTTGAATCGAGTGTTTTGGTCTGTAATGTTAAGCTGAAGGAATCCTAAATTTCCAGTTGCGCTTAGGTTGGGTAAAGCAGCATTCAATTCAACTTTTAAGTTGTCATTTGAAGTGTTGAAGTAAAAACCATTGACTTTGTTGACACCAAAAGTCAAATCGAAATCATATCCAATTCCCGCCTCTGCGCTGCCATTCACAGTTAATCCAAGTGAAGGTACACCAATATCAGTGTCTAGCGAGGTATTAAAGGTAGAGGAAGCAATGTCCTTCCTCAGTTTAAGCTTAAATGTTACATCATCCGTGCTTCCACCAATCAAAACATCTTGAGCATTAATAACGTTGTCTGAATTGAGATCTTGAAGCAAATTCAATCCGTTTGAGCCTAGTGCTTCCGCTAGAGCTTGCTGCACCAATTCTGGAGTTTTATTTTGGGCTACATCCAGCTTTTCATGAAGTTTGTTGAGAACTTGAGTCTCCAACCCTTTGAGAAACTGTACTGCCTCACTGTAGGAGTTCTTTAATGTGTTTCCTAGTAGCGGTAGTTCGGTTCCAAATACTTGATCTTCAACAGCATCTTGTAAAACATCGAGAAGCTGATCTAAACCGTCAATCACCTCTCCTAAATTATTGCCACTGTAGGGCGCAGACTGCTCAACTTGAAGGGTTTGCCCATTCAATGTGATAAGCGCTGTATCATCTTCACCCTTGAGTTGTTGAAGATGGCGATCGCTCAACTTCTGCCCTTGTACCAAAGTTGCAAAGATTTCACCTTCATCCCCTAGAGAGTCAGCCTTATTCAATTTTGAGTCGATGTAGTGACCAATTTCCTCTAGCAAGACGCTAGCAATTGCATTAGAACTATCAAAACTTGTATTTAGAAAGTCTTCTGATAAATAAATTATGTTTGTTGCAGATGCAAAAGCCCCCTTAGCTCCACTTAAAGTACGGCTATCTTTAATCTTAATGGAGGGAAATTGGTCAAACTCCCTCAACTCCCAGGATTGACGGAAGAATTCAGCCTGATGTCGATCAAAGTCATTACCAAAAGCTTGGCTTAAGATATCAAAAAATTTAGGGCTTTGGGCTACGAGGTTCAACCAATCTTGAGTGATCAAAATTGCTTCTTCTAGTGATTGGCATGAAACCATAAATTATTTGCTCCAACGAGGTACGAATTGTGAGAGATGCTCTACGGAAAGGTGTATTTCAGAATTTATGGAAGTATTGGAAAGTGATAAGGGAGGTCAAATAGAGATTCATTTAGAAGGACGAGCCTCCAGAAACTCGAGCAATTGCTGAATGCTCACAGAACCTATTTCAGTTTGCAGAAGACTTGCTAAAATTGCACTCTTTACCATTTCCCCAACTGGGGTGGAACTAACTGCCCGAATATTGGCTTCAGTTTTGTATGAATTTTTAAGCTGAGCCAAGAAGTTCATCTTGCTCTTCTACTTTTTCATTGCATGGCTCCAAATCACGAAAGCAATTGTAGGTTTAAAGTTTGAGAGTCTTTCATCCGAGCACTTCAGGGGAATTACTTACCTACTGTTTTAATTGTTACTATGCAATTTGACAAGCCTCGTGCACCAAACGTTAGAAACTTTAAAGAAGTTTCTTCAATCAGTGGTCGTGGTCAGTTTCTTGTCAGACCCAGAAGCGGTACTGTTCAGGAAATGTTCTTCAAGACTTAGCTAAGTTTCTCTTCATAGAAACTTTTACATTGGGCACCCAAAATTCGAGCCACTGCTGTGTTCATTTCAATACTCTGTCAGGCAACCACAGTAATATCTGATCTTGACAATGATAACCCATTTCTCAAATCCGCAAATTGACCACCAAACCCAAAACCCGACGCTGCTCTGTTCTCGTTGTAAAAGATCGTGCCAGTAGACCGGATATAGGTTATTAGCGCACGGCTCTGCTGTGCCTGCTGCAATGTTCTAACAGTAGCAAAACCAGTAAGTGTAAGCCCGTCTGCTGACAAGTTTTTGAAGGTTGTTCGATCCAGTACTATTTTGTCTTGACCCTGAGTAAAATCTGTAATGACATCTGATCCTATAGTGTTTTGAGCGTAGCGAGAATTGATGTCAAAGGTGAAGCGATCTCGCCCTAAACCTCCTATCAGACGGTCATTTCCTGCACCACCAAGGAGGATATCGTTTCCTGTATCTCCAATCAATGTGTCATGTCCGCCTCGTCCCTCAATACGGTTATTTCTAGCATTGCCTACTAACCGGTTGTCTCTAGCATCTCCAAAAATATTAATTGGACTATCGTTAGGTGCTGAGAGAATTTGTATCTCCTGACGGAAGTAATTATTTTCTCCTTCAACGGTTCGACCTTGAAAATCATACACTTGGGCATAAAGTGTATATTTTCCGGTTCTGTTGCAAAAAATGATAAAGTTTGAGCCTATTGAGAGAAATTGACGTTCCGTGGTTGATCCTAAAGCTCCGTTCAAATGGCGACATTTCCAGTCCGATATCATCCTGCTGAATGTGCGCTGGTATTGTCGCTATTCCTTAAGCTACCGGGATTTAGAGGAGATGATGGCAGAGCGCGGGGTTCCGTCGCAAAAACAGGAACTGAACGTATCATTGGAGGGCTGAATTTTCTTTGGCTTGAACCCGATGGCATCTCTCAATCTGTTTAAGTGGCGGCACTTCCTCCCCGAAATCATCCTACTGGGCGTGCGCTGGTACTGCCGCTACGCGGTATCCTACCGAGATTTGGAGGAGATGATGGCAGACCGAGGGGTTCGAGTAGACCACTCCACGATCAACCGCTGGGTGCTGAAATATGCGCCAGAATTGGATAAACGAATTCGCCCTCATTTGAAACCGACGAACGATTCGTGGAGAGTTGACGAGACGTATATCGAAATCAAAGGGGAGTGGAAGTACCTCTATCGGGCTGTGGACTGCGAGAGTAACACGCTGGACTTCCTGCTGAGTGCAAAACGCGATGGGAAAGCAGCGGCACGCTTTTTCCGTAAGGTGCTGAAAGCGAAGCACACTCAGACTCCACGAGTAATCACCGTCGATAAAAATGCCGCTTATCCCGTGGCTATGGATGAACTGAAGGAAGACCAAACGTTGAAAGCCGAGACCGAATTACAGAAAATCAAATATTTGAACAACATCATTGAGCAGGACCATCGAAACATCAAGCGAATCACAAAGCCCATGATGGGATTTCAATCGTTCAATACAGCAAGGAGAACTCTGCGAGGGATTGAGGCGATGAATATGATCCGAAAAGGACAGGTGAAAGGGATAAACCAAGGGGATAGTGTCTCTCAAGCTAAGTTTATCGAAGAGATCTTTGGAATCGCAGGATAAGGGAGTGATAAGGATAAGGATTGCTCGTCCTTACGCGGAATTTGCAACAGAACCTAGCGAAGGACAAATTGGTGCGATCTTGCGGCGTGAGGGACTGTACTCGTCGCATCTAACCACTTGGCGGCGGCAACGACAAGCTGGACAACTGGCGGCATTGACCGCCAACAAGCGAGGACGCAAACCCACTCCTGAAAATCCTCTGAGTGCCCAGGTAGAGCAGTTGCGACGGGAGAATGAACGCTTGAGCCAACGACTGCAACAAGCCGAGTTGATCATCGACATCCAAAAAAAAGCTTCAGCGATCTTAAACATCACATTGGAGACAAACAACAACGACAACAGCGATTGATGCATGCGGTCGAACAGCTTGCGCCGACGATGGGTGTTGCTCCGGTGTGTGCGGGACTCGGAATGAGCCGTGCCAGCTATTATCGCAAGCAGCAACCCAAGCGCGACCCCAAGCCCAAGCCCAAACCGAACCCCAAACCTGCTCGTGCCTTAAGCGACGGGGAACGACAAAAGGTGTTAGACGTGCTGCATAGTGACCGCTTTGTGGACCAATCGCCGCAGGAGGTGTACGCAACTCTGCTGGATGAAGGCACCTTTCTTTGTTCAATCCGCACCATGTACCGCATTCTGGCAGACCATAGCGAGGTGAGGGAACGACGTAATCAACTGCGCCACCCCAATTACCAGAAGCCCGAACTGTTAGCAACTGGGGCAAACCAGTTGTGGTCATGGGACATCACTAAATTACATGGACCTGCCAAATGGACGTACTTCTATCTCTATGTCATCCTTGATGTCTTCAGTCGTTATGTGGTGGGATGGATGGTGGCGCATCGGGAA